>NZ_JBLZFZ010000018.1:0-121228 GCF_050753385.1 Pantanalinema rosaneae CENA516 | reverse complement strand
AGATGTGTATAAGAGACAGCTCCCCCACTCCCCACCTCCCCATCTATGTCTGACCAACTCCAAACCTACCTCGACATTGCCACTGAAGCGGCTCTTGCTGGCGGGGAAGTGCTGCGATCGTTTTTGGGCAAGTTGGAGCAGATCACGGAAAAAGGTCGTCCTGGGGATTTAGTCACAGAGGCAGATAAAGCCTCGGAACAAGCGGTTTTAGCGGTATTGCAGCGACATTTTCCCGATCATGCGATTCTGGCGGAAGAGTCAGGACAGCTAGGGGATCAAACCGCTCAGTATTTATGGGCAGTGGATCCCTTAGATGGCACAACCAACTATGCCCACCAATATCCGGCGTATACCGTCTCTGTAGGTCTGCTGATTGACGGAGTGCCCCAGGTAGGAGTGGTGTTTGATCCCTTCCGGCAGGAATTGTTTCGCGCCGCTCACGGGTTAGGAGCAACGTGCAACCGCCGATCGATTCACGTTTCGCAGACTGATGATCTGAGTAAAAGCTTGCTGGTAACGGGATTTGCCTACGATCGCCGCCAAACCACCGACAATAATTATGCCGAATTCTGTTATCTCACCCATTTAACCCAGGGCGTGCGGCGGAGTGGGTCTGCCTCATTGGATCTCGTCCATGTTGCCTGTGGCAGATTGGATGGATATTGGGAGCGGGGACTGTCACCTTGGGACATTGCGGCGGGAATAGTGATCGTAGAGGAAGCGGGTGGCAAAGTTACAGCCTACGATGGCAACCCATTACAACTCAAATCTGGGCGACTGCTGGCAACGAATGGATACCTGCATTCCAGCCTCAGTCACGCTTTATTACACATCCCGCCTCTGGTATCCTGGGCAGATCTCAACCAGTTTCCTGAGCCGATCGCCTAGAGTCCTGGGGTAACTTAGCTGTCACAGCATAATTTTTACGCTTTCCAGACAACTCTAGTACAGAAGCGATCCGGTCAGATTACACTAGAAAAAATCCAACGGCAGGTAAGCAGATACCATCATGTCTTTTCAAATTGAGCGAGGACTGTTTCTTCTGGACTTCATCGACCACCATGCCATCTTGGGAATTCCAGTAGATGCGGAGATTAAAGACATCCGCAAGCGGTATCTCAAAATTGCTCGTCGGTTGCATCCGGACAGTTGTGCTTCTGAAAGTGAGACAGATCGGCAACGTGCCAGTGAGATTCTGTCAAAGCTAGTTAACCCTGCCTGGGAAAAACTCTCGCAAGAAAAGGACCGCAGTGAATACATGCTGCTGTTGAAACTGAAGGGACAGCAAGGACTGCGGCAGCAGGGTTCCGTAGAGCTGAGTAATTTAGCCAAACAGCTTTCGACCGCGAGCAATCCGGATCACTTCTACCACACCTCGCTCAAAAGCCTCGCAGAGAAACAATATGATCACTTAGATCAAACCCTGGAGTTAACGGCGCAGATCAGCGAGTTAAACCTGGTGTTCTTGATGCGGAAAGAAGGCTCTGGGGAGGCGATCGGGAGTTCGACCAAACCCATTTATACCGGCAGCAACATTCCTGATTCTTCCCAATCGGCAGCCAAACCCGGTGGAACGGCGGCACCACCCCCACCTCGGCGGGAATCGATCGTGGATCAGTATTACCGCCGCGCCGAAGGGCACGTTGCCAAAAATAATTTTGCTCAAGCCATTCTGGAACTGCGAGAAGCCCTACAAATTGAACCGAAAAACAGCCAATGTCATGCATTAATGGGCATGGTTTACTTAAAACAAAATCAGCCTAAGATGGCAAAAATTTATTTCGACAAAGCACTGGAGCATGATCCTGAGAACGAAATGGCGCAGATTGGCAAGCAACAACTAGAAGGTCCAACCGCTTCGACTCAAGCTGCCGGGGCTAAGGCGGGGCAAGCAAAAACGTCATCGAAGAAAGCAGATCCCAAAGCAACCAAGTCCAGCACAAAACCCAATAACGATAAGCCAAGCGGTGGCTTGTTTGGACTATTTGGTGGGAAGAAGAAGTAATGGTATATCAACCGCCCGCAGGTGCTAGAGATCTCCTGCCTCTGGATGTCGCCCAAAAACGCTGGATTGAAGATCGGCTGCAACAGGTATTTCACCGTTGGAGCTATCACCGAATTATTACCTCAACCCTTGAACGGTTAGATACCCTGATGGCTGGCGGCGCGATCGAGCGATCGACCGTGATCCACCTGCAAGATGCTGAAGAAGGAGCCTTGGGATTACGCCCAGAACTCACTGCCTCGATCGCACGAACGGTGGTGACTCGGATGGCAAAGACAACCTATCCCCTCCGCCTCTATTACAATGCCAATGTCTTCCGTCGCGCTCAGGAAGGCAGTCACAGTCGGCAACACGAATACTATCAAGCCGGGGTAGAACTGTTAGGCATCGGCGGACTAATGGCAGACACCGAAGTTCTGCTATTGCTGATGGATTGCTTACATCAGTTGGGCTTAAACCAGTGGTCAGTGATTTTAGGAGAAGCGGGGTTAACCCGATCGCTGTTATCTGAGTTTCCCCAACCCTTACAAGCTAAAGTTCGTCACGCGATCGCGCACCTGGATCGAATGACTCTAGAGATGTTACCCATGTCTGCCGAATTGCGCGATCGGGCATTGCTGCTGATGGATCTACGGGGTCATCCCACCGATGTATTGCAACGGGTGAGCGGGTTTGACCTGAATCCATCACAACGGCAAGCTCTGAATAACCTGAAATCATTGGTCGAACTGTTACAAACGACTCCCAATGCCCTGCCATCTCCCAATTCCCTGGTATTGGATCTCAGCCTGATTCGCACGTTTGACTACTACACTGGCATTGTGTTTGAGATTGTCAGCGAACATCCCTCCGGGCTACAGGTGCTGGGACAGGGGGGACGCTATGACCAACTCTTAGGGCTATACCATCCGGAAGGACAAACCTCACCCGGAGTAGGCTTTTCACTTCAGATTGAGCAGTTGCATCAAGTGCTGTTGCCGACTGGGCAGTTACCGCAATTCATTCCTTCCAGTTATTGTCTGGTTGTACCGGAGAGCCCTCAAGCCTACAGTGCGGCACTTGCCCATGCCCAAGCCTTACGGCGATCGTCCCCTTCCCAGCCCGTCGAACTGGATTTAGGCAACCGGACGGCGGCTGAAATTCATGATTACGCTCGCCATCGCCAAATTGCTCAGATCGTCTGGGTGAAAGCGGGAGGGGCAATCAAAACGGAAACCGTAGGCTAAACTGGTGATGATTTCGCTAGAGGATTGATGGAGAGCATCAAGCGGTAACTCAATCGTTTTTCCATCGTCCCGACCTCCCTCATCCCTAACAACCATGTCTCGTCTTGCCAATACGATCGAAGCTATTCTTTACCTCAAAGGACGATCGTTAACGATCGCTGAAATTGCCGAATTTGCCGGGAGCGATCGAGAAACGGTGGCGGAAGGGTTGATTGAACTGATGGCAGAGTATGCCCATCGGGATGGGGCTTTGGAAGTAATAGAAACCCCAGAAGGCTATAGTCTGCAACTACGCGAAAGCTATCATCATCTTGTCCAGACCTTGATTCCGACGGATCTCGGGGTGGGAGCATTACGAACCCTGGCGGCGATCGCTCTCAAAGGTCCGATCGCTCAAACCGCCTTAGTCGATTTACGGGGTTCTAACGCCTATCAACATGTGCAGGAACTGGTTGAACAGGGGTTTGTTCGCAAACGCAGACAATCGGATGGTCGCTCCTACTGGTTACAGGTAACGGATAAATTCCATCAATACTTTCAACTCAACCAACTACCGCAGGGATTGGATCAATATCTCAAGCCGCAACCCTCCACTGAACCGAGTTCGTAACTGCAACCACATCATCGCGATCGGGATAGGATGACCAGAAAATGCCCCGGATAGGTCAGCGTTCGTAGCGGGTATTTTTCTTTTTGTCCAGCGTATTTTTCAGAAAGTTCGGTTCGGGGTTCGGGATTTTCACCCTGATGGTACAGGTCAAAGTCCGGATTATAAATGTCAGAATAGTTAAAAGTAACCTATCGGATTTACTATGGTCTTTAACCTGAACAGTGCGGATTTTTTTGGTACGGATGCGGAAGAACATGAAGCGAACCAATTGCTGAAGTATCTCCAACACCAATCACCAGAGGTATTAGCTCAGGTCGCGAAGTCTGTTACACCAGAAGTCAAGCAGATCATCTCGCATAACGTTCAGGGATTAGTCGGAATGTTGCCGTCGGAAGCCTTTAACGTCAAAATTACCACCGATCGCGAGAATTTAGCAGGTCTGCTGGCATCGGCAATGATGACGGGTTATTTCCTGCGGCAGATGGAGCAACGCATGGAAATGGAAGACATGCTGGCAGGCTCATTTACCCTGCGGCAAGAATCATTAGACTCTGACCTGTTTGATTAATCACAGACTATAGAGAGACAGAGGGGCGAATTAGCCGTGAAGTTTATAATGGACGTTGTTCCATTATTCCAAGCAGGCTTGTGACCACGACTCCGCTTCCTTCCCATCTCCAGCAACCTTCTAATCATTCCCAACATCAACCCGATTCCCTGGGACGCTTTGGCAAGTTTGGGGGTAAATATGTCCCCGAAACCTTGATGCCGGCGTTGGCAGAATTGGAAGCCGCCTTTGAGCAGTCTAAAAGTGATCAGGGCTTTCAACAGGAACTTCAGGGACTTTTACAGGATTATGTGGGACGGCCCAGCCCGTTATACTTCGCGGAACGGCTGACGACTCACTATGCGCGACCCGATGGCACAGGAGCGCAAATTTATCTGAAGCGAGAGGATCTAAACCATACAGGGGCGCACAAAATTAATAATGCCCTGGCTCAGGTGCTGCTGGCAAAACGGATGGGTAAGCAGCGGATTATTGCTGAAACTGGAGCGGGTCAACATGGGGTAGCAACTGCAACTGTCTGTGCCCGGTTTGGCTTGAAATGTATTATCTACATGGGCATCCATGATATGGAGCGGCAGGCGCTCAATGTGTTTCGGATGCGGCTGATGGGGGCGGAAGTGTGTCCGGTAGAAGCGGGAACCGGAACTTTGAAAGATGCGACCTCTGAGGCAATCCGGGACTGGGTGACGAATGTGGAAACCACCCATTACATCCTGGGATCGGTGGCGGGGCCCCACCCGTATCCGATGTTAGTCCGGGATTTTCAGGCGATCATTGGGCAGGAAACCCGCGCTCAGTGTCAAGCCAAATGGGGTGGCTTACCCGATATCCTGCTGGCTTGCGTCGGGGGTGGGTCTAACGCAATGGGCTTGTTCCATGAGTTTGTTCAGGAACCGAGTGTGCGGTTAATTGGGATTGAAGCGGCCGGGGAAGGGGTGGATACGGGCAAACATGCGGCGACCTTGACCCTGGGTCGGGTTGGTGTATTACATGGCGCGATGAGTTACCTGCTTCAGGATACCGAAGGTCAGGTGATTGAACCCCACTCGATTAGCGCTGGACTGGATTATCCCGGTGTGGGGCCTGAACATAGCTATCTGAAGGATTTAGGTCGGGCTGAATATTTCAGTGTGACGGATCAGGAAGCCCTTGCCGCCTTTGAGCGCTTATCTAAATTAGAAGGCATTATTCCTGCCCTGGAAACGGCTCACGCGATCGCGTTCCTGGAAACACTTTGTCCGCAACTCTCCGGCAGTCCCCGGATTGTGATTAATTGCTCTGGACGTGGCGACAAAGATGTGAACACCGTCGCTAAGTTCCTCACTCTTACCGAGTAGCTGACTGTAGAGCGACAAACCACTTGCCGCTCTCCGATCGCACTTTGCCATCAAATCGGACGATCGCCCATTCCTTCTAATCCGGCGGCGGCGATCGCCCGTTGCACTAACTCAGTTACATGTAATTGCGCTGCCCATTGGGTCAGGTAGACAAAATCCAGGGAATTGCCCTGCACCTTCAGGATGCCTAACACATCCCGCCATTGCTTTTCGGATTGGCTACGCTGTCCCTAGAGCAACTTCGCCAGAATGACATCTTCCGGGGAAGCAAAGTTGAGTGTGCCAATGCCAGGAACATCAATGGTTTGAATGCGTTGAAATTTACTGCGATCGAAGTCGTTACCTTGCGACAGAACTAGATCAGCCCGCGAAATCGATTCGATATGGGTGATCCCCAGAGACATCATTCTGCCCGATTTCATATCCTCAATTCCCGGCACATAGAAGCCTGCATTCTCTAACGCAGTAACCAGGCGATCGATATCTGTTGGAGCAATATCGATCACAATATCCACGTCACGGGTAGTTCTGGGTTCACCGTAGGTAATGACAGCAACCTCTCCCGTAATGTAGTAACGTACCGCTAAGGTGGTGAGTACCCGGTGCAGAACTGCGGCAAGCCCAATTGAATCTTGAATCCAGGTCATTTGGTTGAGATGAGGCGTGAAATTGGGTGGCAAGTCTTCTTGTAACCATGCCAGGGCAACTTTTCGAGCAAAATCAAGTTCCGAGAGATCACTAAAGCGCGATCGCAGACAACTTAACGATAACTGTCGCGCTGACCGCATCATCTCACTTCCCATCTGAAGGCGCTGTATAGGCGATAGCTGTTGCAGCAGTTTAAAGAAGAGGCGATCGGATTCAACTGACGTGTCGATCGATTGCGGTTGATAAGCAAAGTCAGTGGTGAATTCCAATTCCATGCTGCACGTTCCTCTACCTCACCTTCGATCGATGGCGCTATTGTAACACCTGGCTTTCAGCTACCTCAGATCTCCGACCTCTACTCTGGTTGGAATAGGTCGTTTAGTATTCGTTCTCGGCGACAATTTCCCTTACAAAAATAGCTACAAGATGAGCAGGTAAATTATGCTTTTGCTAGAGTTAAAAGAATCATGACATTAAGTAGTATAGTCATAAATGCTCCTAGAATTGCACCTCTAAGCAAGTCCAATTTATTTCTTCTCTTTAAAAAAAGAATCATTGGAATAAGATAAATAAATTGAGATAAACCGATATAAAACCCGATTAGTCCAATAATATCTATGTCAATTCGTTCAGGTCGAATTGGGTTTCCAGGTTGGTAGTATGAAGTATAAAGGAAGATTGTAATAAAAAAAACAAGTAGATTAACTCCTAACGTTAGGAAAGCACCAACAACTCTTTTAACTAATTCTTTCCGCATTCAATTTTCCTTTAAATAACTTGCAGAAATCCTGTTGAAAAATCTTATTTAAGGATTTAGATATAGGATTTGTGCTGGAAGGTGTAATTGTCCATTACGCTTCAACTTATTGCAGTGAAATCGTCTACCTTGTTAGATTTACCACCACTCATCTTTTCCCTTTTTTCGTAAAAATTCTCGAATGGTTTTAGCTGGTTCTTTTCCTCTAGGCTGACCCTTTACTAATGCACGTAATTCCTTAAATAAACGAGTTTTAGGATTATTTGAGTATAAAATTTCTAAAATTGCAATAATAGTTAGTTCTGGAAAAAGATCCTGTTTAAAGGCATCTTCCTGGAAAGATAATGCTAGTGCTTGGCGTGCCAGATGCTCAGCGTCTTCAACAGATCTAACTTTTGAGCATTCATGCAGAGCATATAGTATTGGAGTAATTGCATATAATCCATTAGATAAAACAGATTCTCCAATTCGCACTAAATTGGGAACAATCCTCGTCTCTGGGTGCCTTTTTAGAGAACCCTCTATATAAGAAAGGTTGCCAAGGATGTAAGCGCAATCTCGACCTACGTTTGAAAGAGGTGACTCTTCTAAATACTTGATTAATGGAAGGACTACACTGTGCATCGGTTCTATTGACCAACTCCAAGCAAGACTATCAGGATCACCAGAAAGAGGCCAGTCTTCTAGCATTTCAATAGTTTTTAGAGCTTCTGAAATTGCTTGATGATCTCGTGACAACATAAGTATCCAAAAAGCATCTTGCTGCTCTTCAGGCGCATTACTCCTCAACCTTCTAATTTGACGTTTTATTTCTTTAGGTAGCATTGTCTGTGATGATTAAACTACCTCCATCCAGGCACAAAATGGAAAATAGCGTTTCCTGACTATATTGGCAGGAATTAGAGGGAGCATTGTTTAGCATAGGCTGCTAACTCATATCTACACATCGCTAGGTCTCAAATGATCTAGCTTTATTCGGTCGAGGTATCGCTCTTCGATTACTTGGCTAGAGTTGCCAACCCACCGGGCGATCGTGGTCGAAGAATTACCCTGTGTTGCTTGCAGGGTAATAAAAGTATCCCGACAATTGTAGGGGGTCATTTTGATGCCATCTTTACTGGCAAGCCCCACTTTTTCAAGGATTTTTGACCAGGCGCGATCGCTAAAATTAGTTTCTGAAATCGCTCCACCCTTGGGGGCTGGAAAGACTAATGCATCTGGTTCTGGGTTTGCTGGACGGATAGATTGGAGTAAGTTTTGGAGTTTCGGAGGACAGGTAAACCAACGCTGTGTCCCAGTTTTGGTCTCCTTACGCCTCGCCAGTTTTCCCGATACTTCCACAATACTTTCATGGAAATGAATGCGGCTACAATCGGGAGTAATGCTACTCCAACGTAGTCCAATGGCTTCACAGGGTCTACACCCAGTCCAAAACAGAAATTTGATCAACGAAGCATAGTGGCGGTAGTTTAAGCCATGTCTAGTATCATTTTCAAATGCAGCAATGATGCGATCGCGCTCTTCAACTGTAAAAGCCAGCGGAGGAGGGGGAGTGGTGGGAGCTAAGTCTTGATATATCCCTTCCAAAGGATTTGTCTGAATCTTTCCGTGTTGAATAGCCCATTTACAACAAGCAGACAATTGCATTAGTGCCCGCCGTGCCTGTGATTGAGTTGTGATTTGTAGCAGTTCCATACGGAACTTGACAGCATCCTCTAACCCATCTGTTAAACACTTTGTTAAGTAACTCGTAACGGGTTGGTAAGTGCCGTTGATAGTTTTAGGAGAAGCACTAGGGCTTTTGTAATCGACGTACAGATCCCAAAGCTCCTTAAGTTTAGGTGTCGGTTTAGGTTCTATATCCAAATCTGTAACCGACAACACAGTTTCTGGCTTGTATTTGGCAAGGGTGGGGTCAAAGTAATTGCCGCCATGTGCAAGCTGCGATCTCATGTCGTTTTCAATCTGCCTAGCCCTGGTTTCAGCCGCTCTCCAATTGGCTCTATTGTCGGCAGACAATCCCAAACCAAGGGAATACCGTTGTCCATTGAATCTAAAACGCAATCTTAGTCTTCCCCGAAAGGACTCTACCGTTACTGAGCCTTTGGGATTCTTGCCTGATGGATTTTTGTCAGCGCCGCTACTATGCATCTGCCCCTCCTAGTACATCTGTTTTGATACCCAGATGATACCCAAACAATACCCAAAGTGCCTGCAATCAACCCAAAATTTTACCTTTGTATAGAATACTTGCACTACTAAAGATCGGTCTAGGACATAAAAGAATCCCCGAAAACCACTGATTTCCGGGGATTCTTTCTTTAAGCCGATGGCGGGATTTGAACCCGCGACCGCTCGATTACGAATCGAGTGCTCTACCACTGAGCCACATCGGCAATAACCGTACATTATTGTAACAATGTTTGTGGAAGATAGCAGAAGGAATCTGAAAAAATCTCGATCGCCCCTGCTATTGATCCCCTGAAGGCGCGATCGCACCCTTAGACCAAATCCCGACCGAAGGGCATCAGTGCCAGAATCATCAGTTTGAAGTGTTGCTTGGCAAACGGTAGACCAATGATGGTGATTGCTAATATGGCACCCCAGATCAAATGCCAGAGGGCAATTTCCCAACCAAACAGCAACAGCCAGATCAAGTTAAAAATAAACACCAGGGGGCTATCGGCATTGGGACTGGTGATAATCTGCCGACCAAACGGGGTAAAGGTGGCAAAGCCGAGTTTGATCGCTTCGATCCCGAAGGGAATGCCGATAATGGTTAAGCAAATGCCTAAGCCGCCGATAATGTAGCCAATCCCGCTGATTAATCCACCAAAAATCAGCCAGATAATATTTCCTAGAAGGCTCATGTTCAATCTCCGTCTAGCGATTAATTTCTGAATGCTGTTAATCGTGCCACGATCGCACTACATCCACTCAACGATTTCTATGACCGATCCTATCCAGTCCCAACCTGAATCTGTCCAGTCCAAGCGTCAGAAGTATGCTTATTTGAAAGCAGAGGCGGCGGCTCCTTATAAAGGGCTCCGCAAGCTTATCTATATTGTGTTTGGTGCGTCTGGGGCGATCGGAGCGTTTGTCTTTTTCACCCAGGCATTGGCAGGTCGGGATGTGGAGTCCGCCTTACCCAATCTGGCATTGCAGGCGGGGGTGGTGGCACTGATGGTCTGGTTGTTTCGCTTAGAAGGACGAAAGAAGCGGCAATAGTCATTTGGTTGTAAAGACTGCCCTCACCCTAGCCCTCTCCCAAGGGGCGAGGGAACCAGAATTGTCTATAGCCCTTCTCCCTAGGAAGAAGGGTTGGGATAAGGGCAAATTAGTGCCCATTGCGTTTGTCATCATTTATTCCGACGCTTACCTCTCCCATGCCGATTATTCTGACTGGATTTCTCGCGAGTCTAATTGCTGGACTGGCTACCGCGATCGGGGCTTTACCGATTCTGTTTATTCCTACCCTGACCAAACGTGCCGAAGGGATTCTGCTGGGGTTTGGTGGTGGGGTGATGTTAGCAGCGACAGCTTTTTCATTGATTCTGCCCGGTACGGAAGCTGCCATGTCGCAAGGGTTCCCGAAAGCAATCGCGGCATTGATTATGGTCTGCGGCATTCTCTTAGGGGGGTGGTGTCTCAACTTTGCCCATGCTCACTTTCCGCACGAACATTTCTTTAAAGAAGAATCTGCTGCCAATCGCACGAATTTAACACGGCTGTGGCTATTCATTGCGGCGATTACCCTGCATAACTTTCCCGAGGGTTTGGCAGTCGGGGTCAGTTTTGGCAGTGGGGACATTCATGAAGGATTGCCCGTCGCTTTAGGAATTGGGTTACAGAATATGCCGGAAGGGTTAGTGGTGGCAGTAGCGCTGCTCGCCCAAAATTATTCGGTGGGTCATGCGTTGCGAGTATCGTTGCTGACGGGATTAGTGGAACCGATCGGAGGCTTAGTCGGAGTCAGTGTCGTGCATCTGGGGAACTTCATTCTGCCCTGGGGGATGGCATTTGCCGCCGGAGCCATGTTGTTTGTGATTAGTGATGAGATTATTCCCGAGTCCCACCGGAAAGGATTAGAAAAAGAAGGGACGATCGGGATCATGATTGGCTTTGTCACCATGATGTTTTTGGATATTGCCCTGGGATAACCTGACGGGGTGAGGGTAGCGAACTGAATTGGGCGACTATAGTAGGGATACAAGCCTCTGCATCTACGCCATGAGCAGATTCCATGAGTTTGTGTATCAATCCTCACTGCCTCCAACCGGATCATCCCGGCAACGATGATAGTCGTCGCTGTCAATGTTGCGGGTCAGACTTGGTGCTGCAAGGACGCTACCGAGTTATGCGTGTCTTGAGTGATACGACGGGATTTGGCATTGTCTATGAAGCCTATGAACATACCACGCCTAAAATTCTCAAGGTACTTAAGGCGATCCATAACCACAATCCCAAAGCGGTGGAACTGTTTCGGCAGGAGGCGGAGGTATTAAGCCGCATTCATAGTTTGGCAGTGCCGCAAATTGGGTCAGATGGCTACTTTCAAATGACTCCTCCAGGGGAATCTGAACCCGTGCATTGCATCGTCATGGAGAAGATTGATGGACTAAATCTGAGTCAGTGGATGCAGCAACAGGGGAATCAGCCGATTAGTGAACGGCAAGCCTTGAACTGGTTGCAGCAACTCGCAGAGGTCTTGCATCAAGTGCATCAACAGAATTACTTCCATCGGGATATTAAACCGCAGAATATTATGCTGCGATCGACCGGGCAACTGGTACTGATTGACTTTGGTACGGCGCGGCAAATGACCTATACCTATCTGGCGCATTTGGGCAATTCCAGCATTACGCAGATCAGTTCTCCCGGTTACACTCCCCCAGAACAGGATATGGGTCATGCGGTGCCGCAGTCTGATTTCTATGCCTTAGGACGCACGTTTGTTTATCTATTAACTGGGGTGCAGTTAACCGACGGCAGTATTTATGATTCTCAGACCGGGGAGATTCGCTGGCGACAGTATGCGCCCAATGTTTCTCGACAGTTAGCCGATTTCCTCGATCGCCTGATTGCCCCTCGTCCGATCGATCGCCCCAAAAATACCCAGGAGATCCTGGATGAATTGCAACGGCTCCATCACTTAACGGCTACCGTTCGCCATGCCATTCCTGTGGCTGATTCCACCTTGCCGCCTCTGAATGCCGCTCTATTTACCCAGATTCAAGATGCCACTGCCCCTACCCACCTGCAAAATTCCCAATTGCCTCCCGTGGCAGTGATTGATCAGGTGAATCATGCGAGTCAGGCAGATCCCGCCATCACCCAGCCTGCTCGAACTAAGATCTGGTTACTGGGTGGCGCGATCGCGGTTTTGCTAGGAGTATTAGGTGTGGGAGGCTGGCAGGGCTATCAATGGCTGACTCGCGATCGGACTGAGCAAGCGATCGCAGTCACAACGACGCTGGCGGGACATAGTAGTTTTGTCAACGCGTTGATCCTCAGTCCAGATGGCAAGACCTTGATCAGTGGCAGTGCCGATAAAACGATCAAACTTTGGGATTTAACCACTGGTGAATCAGTTGGAACCCTGACCGGACATACCAGTTTCGTCAATACCCTGGCAATTTCACCGGATGGTTCTACGTTAGTCAGTGGCAGTGCCGATCGCACGATCCGCGTCTGGGATCTGGCAACAGGTCAACAACGTCAAATCCTGACCGGACATACCAGCTTTATTAATGCACTAGCGATTACTGCCGATGGCGAAACGTTGGTGAGTGGCAGTGCCGACCGAACCATCAGAGTCTGGAACTTAACCACAGGTCAGCTAATCCGTACCCTGACCGGACATAGTAGTTTTGTGAATGCGTTGGCGATCAGTTCCGACGATCGCATCCTTGCCAGTGGCAGTGCCGACAAAACGATCAAACTTTGGGACTTAAGCACAGGCAAACTCTGGCGTACCCTCACCGGACATCAAGACTACATTAATGCGATCGTCCTCACGCCCACCGGCAGAACTTTAATTAGTGGCAGTGCCGATAAAACCATTAAGCTCTGGGATCTGGCAACGGGGCAGGAATTGCAAACCCTGACTGGTCATACAGGATATGTGATGGCATTAGCAATACATCCCAATGGCAAAATTCTGGCGAGTAGCAGCAGTGATGGCACAGTCAGACTATGGAATTTAACTACAGGTGAAGTCATTCGTACCTTGACTGGATACAGTCACCAGATTAATTATTTTGTAGTCAGTTCCGATTGGCAGACGATCGCGACGGGCAGCAGCGATCGGGTGATCAAAGTCTGGAATCTTGACGCTGACTGATCTGGGAGCGCTTCATTCCTTCGAGCAATAGCGATGGTTCAATCTGACTGAATAACGCTTGTAGTTCTGGATCTTTGATCCGTTTGATGGCTTTGTCTAAACTGAACCATTGTCGCTGGCGTTGTTTCACTTCAGGATAATCATCAGCAACTTTCTGAACCTGCATCAGAAACACTTTGACCTGACAGGGATAGCCCCATTTACGAATCTGATACTCTCCGATCGCAGGCGTAATCACTGATCCCACAATTCCCGCTTCTTCCCAGGCTTCTTTCGCAGCGGAGCCAGAGGGCGACATGAATAAACTGATCCAACCTTTAGGAATCCCCCAGCGCTTACCACTAGAGGTCGTGACTAGCAGGATCTCAACAGTGCGCGATCGCACTCGATAGGGAATCACTCCAGACTGCCTGAACATCATCACTGCATTGATTTAAACAAAAGCCTTCTGGATCTTGCCGTGTTTCGATTCCAGAAAGCTTTCATTAGTTATTGCAACTCCTCACAGGGTTATCATCTGACGATCGAGCCAGGTTGCCTATCCACCCAATGGTAGAAGTTCCCAGCCAAGTGAGAGATATTCAATCGTCTTTTACTGGGAGAGTGCCGCGATCGACATTGCCAATTTCTAGGACAAACCGATGAACAATGGGTGTGATTCGCATCACAGCATCAGTAGAAATCAGGAGATTGATTAAATTCACCCAATTAGATGATGACTAATACAAACATCAAACAAAAGTAATTAGTTTTACCAAACTTTTCTATGATCACTCCCGAACAATTGACTACACAAAACTAAGTTGGATTTCTACCTTGTTGTTTCATCTAACATGGCGAGTTAGCAAACTTTTCTCAGGTTTAGCTCTAGAACAACTCTGGCTGCAAGCAGACCTTAATAGCCAAAAGACTTTGTAAATCAGGCTTCTATAACAGTAGAGAGAGAGAATACTAGCAAGCAAAACTTAGAGAGATTATTAAGTAATGTAAATATTGCGGGTTTTCATTAATAAACATTGCAGGAACCCGATCCCGGTGTTAACGTCTGTAAACAGGTCGGTTAAATTTCTTTGGAGGTAATCTATGCGTATAAGCAGCCCGTTTCCACTTAGGAAATAACGCATCTAATTCCAGAACATATTCCGTTATTGACCAGTCTTAAAGCCGAAATTTACTGGCAAAATAACGCTAAGTTTCTGGAAACCTCTCAAGTCCTGCTGTAGCTTGACCCGGTTAACCTACTGTTCTTTAACTAACTGCACTGACTCTATGCTGTAGCAACAATAACCAGGCTATTTACTCTTACCCTTGTGCCCTAAATAGCCGATGGAACTAAATCAATAATGTCCCTGTGTTCCGTGGTTTCCCGATTGTTTTTGATTGATTGATCGAGATGAAATGACGACTGAATCAGTCAATTTGATACCACAAAACACACTTTGTCTCCCTGCATTCGCTCAATGTGTCATGAGATTTGTGTTTCCGATCGATTGACCAAAATTATGCAGTGAGCCTCAATTCTGGAGGTTGTAGCGATGAATATTCAAGGAAAAACAGCTCTCGTTACTGGAGCCTCTCGTGGCATTGGTCGGGCGATCGCATTAGAACTGGCTCGTCAAGGAGTTAGCCGCCTATTACTGGTCGCTCGCAACCCCGAGCGGTTAGCCCTAATCGCCACTGAAGTGACCGCGTTAGGGGCAGAAGCGATCGTGTTACCACTGGATTTGACCAAACCGATCGAAGTCCATAGTGCGATCGCCAAAGCCTGCCGCACCTATGCGCCGATTCATTTACTGGTGAACTGTGCCGGAGTCGCCTATCAAACTCCATTCCTCAAATCCCGCTTGCTATATGTGCAGGATGAACTGACTACTAACTTAGTGGGCATGTATACGATTACTCGCTTAGTCGCCCGCCGAATGGTGGTGCAACGGGAAGGCACGATCGTCAATGTCTCTAGCTTGATGGGTAAAATTGCCGCTCCCACGATGGCAACCTATTCAGCGACTAAATTCGCGATCGTCGGCTTCACCCAGGCACTACGCAATGAACTGGCTCCTTATAATGTGCGGGTCTGTGCTCTACTACCGTCACTCACCACGACGGATATGGTGCGGGAGTTCCAATGGTTCCGAGGACTGATTCCCAGTACACCTGAGCAAGTTGCTAAAGCTTTAGTGATCGGCTTACAAAAAGATGCCCCGGAGGTGTTGGTCGGTTGGCAGAGTCATTTAGCCGTATGGGGTAGTCGCCTGGCTCCCTGGTTAGTCGAGCGGATTGTCCGCATTACCGCTCCTAAATCAGACCCCTCGGTACGACGATCGTTTATTTAGACCATTTCCAGAAGAAGTTATCCCCACAAACGGTAGGGGTTTGGCATTCGGTCAATAGTCTTTGCGATCGACCAGAGATGATCTGCCGAATGCTAAACCCGTACAGGGGTAATATCCTTCTCAGAAATCTCTTTAGGATTGTCGATTTAATCAATCGGCAACCTATGCGGGCGGGTTTGGCAGACCAATCTGTCTATCTAGGATAATCTGTCGGTAAACCCCGCCCCTACCAAATCATGCGTTGCCCCTAACGAGGTTTAGACCAAAAACTGCAATTGCCAGTCTTTCAGGTGAGCAATGCCAGGAACGGAGGTGAGGTTGTATTGCAAGGGAGTGATGGTGATGTAGTTTTCCCGCGCTGCCTGCACATCCGTCGGTACGAGATCGGCTAACTCTGACGCGGCTTCGGAATCTTCCAGCAGTGCCTCACCCGAGAGCCAATAGTAGGTTTTGCCTCTGGGATCAATCCGTTTCTCAAACACATCAATGTAACGGCGAATCCCTTGACGAGTAATCATTACCCCCGCGATCGCTTCGGGTGGCACCGCCGGGACATTTACGTTCAGCAGCAATAGTTCCGGTAAGGGCTGCTTTTCTAATTGGGTAACGAGCGATCGGGCAAAATTCGCGGCGACCCCAAACTCTTTGGAAGAGTAACTGGTAAGGCTAAACGCCACACTGGGAATTCCTTCGATCACTCCTTCCATCGCCGCCGATACTGTACCGGAATACAGCACATCTGTACCGAGATTGGAGCCGTGATTGATCCCAGATAACACTAGATCCGGGGGACTATCCAGCAGTGCCCAGAGGGCGAGCTTGACACAATCAGCCGGAGTCCCGGAACATGCCCAGGCGCGGACGGCAGGATGGAAGATAGATTTCACCTCCTCGGCGCGAATGGGATGATGCAAGGTGAGTCCGTGTCCGGTTGCCGATCGTTCTTGATCGGGACAGACGACGCTGACTTCATGCCCTGCTTCTACTAACGTATTCGCCAGGGTGCGAATGCCTAATGCCGAAATGCCATCGTCGTTGCTAATCAGAAGTTTCATGACTCAATCACTCGATCGCTTGCACGGGTTCTAGGGTTGGGAGGTAGATGGGGGTGATCCCTCAATCCCCTTAAAAAGCTACTGTGTACACACAAATTGATCTGACTTCGTTTGCATTCCTTTTAGCCCCCTAAATCCCCCAATTCTGGGGGACTTTGAACCCTGAGTTCCCCCCAGAATTGGGGGGCTAGGGGGGCTAAATGCAGAATCTTGAGGCGGTTGAGGAGATGTGTGTACACCGTAGCCTTAAAAAGGGGGACTTTGAACATCTTTGGTTTGGTTCCCTCCTTTTTAAGGAGGGTTAGGGAGGATCGGTTCGTTATAGGTCTACACAGTAGTTGAGGCTAAGAGGTAGGTTGGCAAAAAATCACTTTTGCGGCCTGCTCTACTGTCAGAAGATCAGCCCACCCTCTACACTGGTAAGGTGCGTGATTTTTGGTCACGTAGCACTCGTTTCCTATTTAAACCCTTCGTATGACTGTTCAGCCCAAAGAACTTGAAGCTCAACTAGAAGCGATCCGCCTGGAAGCTCAGCAAGCCCTGGCGGCGACCGATGCGTTAGAGCAATTAGAACAACTTCGGATCAAATATCTTGGTAAAAAAGGTCCCATTCCTCAAGTGTTGGGCAGCATGGGGAAATTGGATGCCGCCGATCGCCCGCGTATTGGTTCCCTGGCGAATGAAGTCAAGGAAGCGATTCAGTCGGATTTGGAACAACGACGGGTGGCTCTGCAAGCGGCGCAGCTTCAGGCACAATTGGATGCCGAAACTCTGGATGTGACGATGCCAGGAACCTACTGGCCGCAGGGACGGATGCATCCTTTAAATGCGATGAGCGATCGCGTGATTGATATCTTTGTCGGCATGGGCTACACCGTCGCCGAAGGTCCCGAAATGGAGACGGACTACTATAACTTTGAGGCGTTAAACTTTTTGCCTGACCACCCGGCGCGGGATATGCAGGATACGCTGTATCTGCCGGATGGCAACATTATGCGGACACATACCTCCTCGGTGCAGATTCGCTATATGGAAGCGAATGAACCCCCGATCCGGATTGTGATGCCGGGTCGTTGTTATCGCCGGGATACGGTGGATGCGACCCATACGGCAGTCTTCAACCAAATCGAATTCCTGGCGATCGATGAGGGGTTGACCTTCACTGACCTGAAAGGTACGCTGCGGATGTTCCTGGAACAACTGTTTGGGGAAGTGCCGATTCGGATGCGTCCGAGTTTCTTCCCGTTCACGGAACCTTCGGCAGAAGTGGATCTGCAATGGAAAGGTCGCTGGCTAGAAATTATGGGTTGCGGTATGGTTGACCCGAATGTATTGAAGTCGGTGGGCTACGACCCCGAAGTGTATACGGGCTTTGCGGGTGGCTTGGGCGTGGAGCGACTGGCGGCAGTCTTGCACCAAATTGACGATATTCGTCGCCTCTACACGAGCGATCTCCGCTTCCTGCAACAGTTCTAAGCGGTTAATTCGTCTGTCGATGGGATGGGTCTGCGATCGTGGCTACCCACTTCAGAGCACCACTTGAATGTTGGAGCTTCAGCGCTGAATCTCTGAGCTTAGTCGCTTAATGTTTTTGGTTAGCGGCTTAAAGTCTAAGGTTCAGCGCTGAATGTTTTTGGTTAGCGCGTTAATGTTTGACTTTAGCGGCTGAATGTTTGACCTTAGCGTGTTAAAGTCTGAGGTTCAGCGCTGAATGTTTTTGGTTCACGCCTGAATGTTCAACTTTAGCGGCTGAATGTTTGAGTTTAAGCGCTAAAGGAAAAAGGTTCAGAGAGGTTGCAGGGGCGATCGCTCCCATCGTCAGCGAACTGGAGTTGTGGTTTAGGTGAAGCGCCTGTACTTGCTCCACCACCGATCAGGACAGAGTTCCAAGTTCTACAATTTGTTTTCATTTGTCCAGACTGACCTGGAAGCAATAGCCGCATCCATAGTAAATTTCCTTATCTGAAAAATTACTAAAGTTTTCTGCATAACTCCTTCCGTAATGGCTATTATGCAGAAATCTATCTATCTAATTCTTGATTTTAGGATCTTAGGCAGATTCTATTCCACCTAATTCCCCTAATAGGGTGAATCGGTAGATAATGTCGCTCTAATTACAAGTCATGTCGAACTGCGGAGTCAAGTAAGGTTCCTGTTGAGAGCACTGTCTAGGCTCTAGGCAAACAAAGAAAGATAAAAAGTATTCAGGGTATCCCTTAAAGTTGTGATTAAATACGTCTATGAATTTAGATGAAATCTGGAGCTACATTAACGGAGACTTCTCAGATTGCAATGATGAGGAGAGGCAGAAGCTTTGCTCTCAAATCAGAGTAATCGCTGGTGGTGCTGCTGCTGCCCTGGCACTCGCGCCTGTTCCATTTGCCGATATTTTTACCATCACACCAGTTCAGTACCTTATGGTTAGAGCGATTGGCAATATTTATGGCTATAAGATTAGCGAAAAATCGGTGGGTGAAATCGTAGCTGTAATTGGTGGTGGCTTTCTCGGACAGCAAACAATTTTGGCTTTATTTAAAATTGGCTTGCCAGGTGCAGGAGGATTAGTAGGATCTACTTTTGTTTATGGTTGGACATACGGTATAGGAAAGGCAGCAGAGCTTTATTTCTCTAGCGGAATGACTGCAACAAAAGAAGATTTAAAGAGAGCAAGAGAAAGTGGAGCAAAAGAAGGAGAGCAATCTTATCGCGAACATGAATCTGAAAATGCAGAGCTAAAACAGAAAATCGAATTTTTTGAAGCTAAGGGATTTAACGAAGAGGAAATAATCTTTGCTATTTGGAATATTACGCCTAATCATAGTGACTATATAATGCGTAGGAATGTGTATAGAAAATTAAAAGGGTGAGAAGTTTCTTATGTCAATATCGCGAAGTTCGCAGAAGTTATCAATTGATGGTGATTAGGGCATAACAAATCATTGGAGCAGACAAAATTTTGATATTTTTAGTTTGAGTTGAAAGGCGAGCGCCTGCCGCTCAATTTAACTGTTATGCCGCAGGACAATCGGTTGGGGTGCAGCCGAAAGCTGAGCTATCAGTATTCAAGTTAGGTGGCACGATCTCCTTAGTCAGAGTATTTTCAGGTTGACAGAGACAACAGCAATCTAAAATAGATCAAGAGTTGCCAGGGAAAGGGCTGATGACGTTACAAGAGCTACAAAATCAGGCATTGCAGTTGCCGATTGGCGATCGCCAGCTTCCTTGATTCAGAAGCGTTGGGTTTTGCAGATTGTAAACCAGGGCGTGGACAATAACGTTGTTAGTTGGCGATCGCGGCAGTTGAATGGAATTATCGAGATGAGAGCGATGTAAACTCGATTTTCAACAGCACTCAGCAAGTAAGGATGGCAAAAATGGCTAATACTTCGTTAGAGGAACGGCTTGCAGCAGTAGAAGCCGCGATCGCCCAGTTGCAGCAGCAAATTGTCATTCCTCAGCAGACGAATTGGCTGCAACAAATTACAGGATCATTCAAGGATGAGCCTGCCTTTGAGGAAGTACTCACTTATGGACGAGCAATTCGCCAGGGAGATGAGTCTCTGCTCGAAGCATCAGATGAGCTATGAAATATTTGTTAGACACTGACCATTTAAGTATTCTGCAACGCCAGATCGGGGAGGATTACAACAATCTGACAAAGCGGATGGCACAGCACTCGCTATTAGACTTTGCAGCATCTGTTGTGACGTTCCATGAGCAAATGCTTGGCAGCCACGCTTATATCAATCGCGCTCGTACTCTGAACCAGGTGGTGAAGGGATACGAAATAATGGCACGAGTAGTAAGCGACTTCAAGGTGTTACCCGTTGCTCCGTTTGATGCCAGTGCCGCTACAGCCTACGCTGAATTAGAATCTCAACGAATTCAATTAGCAAAAATGGATGCGCGGATCGCGGCAATTGCTTTATCTCGCAACTTAATTTTGTTGACTCGTAATCATCGGGACTTTAGTAAAGTGGCAGGGTTAGTGCTTGAAGATTGGACAGTTGGACTTTAATAGAGACATTTTGGGAACACACCATGCTGATGAATTGCTTCAAGCCAGCGATCGCCATCTAACACCATGAACAACGATCGCTGAAAAATGATTGTTGGCATTGCTCGGGAATCTGGGCGCAGAAATAGATAAGCCAAATTAATCAATTACTTTGGCTAACAAAACTTTACAATTATAGGTAGCTCGGACTCATAATAGGGAAGAGCTGATATTGCTGTAAATTGTTTGCAGGGAGGTTCATGCATGGTCGCACTTACAGAACGCGCTTCAGCCCGGTTGACAATGCAAACCCTTGAGTTAGCTGACGACACCACGGCATTCCGTTCCTTAGACTGGGATCGCGATCGCTTCGATATTGAATTTGCCCTCACGAATGGTACAACCTATAACTCTTTCTTAATTCAAGGTGAAAAAGTTGCCCTGATTGATACCTCCCATGCCAAGTTTCAGCAACTTTATCTGGATACATTGCGGGGCAAGATTGACCCCACGAAAATCGATTACCTGATCATCAGTCACACCGAACCGGATCACAGTGGCTTGGTCAAAGAGGTTCTAGAACTGGCTCCCCAGGCGATCGTAGTGGGTGCGAAGGTCGCCATCCAATTTCTGGAAGATCTGATTCATCAGCCGTTTGAGCGCAAGATCGTTAAGAATGGTGATCGCTTAGATTTAGGCAATGGTCACGTCCTGGAATTTGTCTCGGCTCCCAACCTGCACTGGCCTGACACCATCTTTACCTACGACCATAAAACGCAGATTCTTTACACCTGCGATGCCTTTGGCATGCACTACTGCGATGACGATACCTTTGATGAAAAGCTGGAACTGCTGGAAGCCGATTTTCAGACCTATTACGACTGCTTAATGGGTCCGAATGCCCGATCGGTACTGTCAGCGCTCAAGCGCATGGGGGATTTAGGGGAGATTCGACTGATCGCCACCGGGCATGGTCCCTTGCTGCAACACCATGTGCCGGAACTGGTGGGACGCTACCGAGAGTGGAGTCAGGCACAGGCAAAAGCGGAAACGCTGGTCGTTGTGTTCTACGTCTCGGAATACGGGGATAGCGATCGCTTAGCCCAGTCGATCGCCAATGGCATTGGCAAAACAGGGGTTGCCGTCGATTTAGTGGATTTACGCACCGTTGATACTCAGGAAGTGCGGGGATTGGTCGATTTAGCCTCGGGAATCGTCATTGGGATGCCGCCCCAGTCGGGGGATTATGCGGCGCAGACCCATGCCCTACTCAGTACGATTCTGGCATCCACCCATGCCAAGCAAGCCTTCGGGTTGTTTGAAACGGGTGGGGGTGACGATGAATCCGTCTATCCACTCCGCAATAAGTTTCAGGAAGCCGGAATTGTGGAAGCTTTCCAACCGATTCTGATTAAGGAAACGCCGACGATCGCCACCTACCAACTCTGTACCGAAGCCGGAACCGACCTGGGGCAATGGCTAACCCGCGATCGCAGCATCAAGCAAATGAAATCCCTGGATGGCGATCTGGATAAAGCGCTGGGGCGGATTAGTGGCGGACTTTACATCATCACCGCTCAGAAAGGGGAGGCTTCTAGTGCCATGTTGGCTTCCTGGGTGGCTCAAGCCAGCTTTGAACCCCTGGGAATTTCGATCGCGGTGGCAAAAGATCGGGCGATCGAAACCTTTATGCATGTCGGGGATCACTTTGTCCTGAATGTGCTGGCAGAAGGGAACTATCAGGTCTTAATGAAACACTTCCTGAAACGATTCCCACCGGGAGCCGATCGGTTTGCCGATGTCAAAACCTACCCAGCCACCAATGGTTCCCCGATTCTGGCAGATGCTCTGGCATACCTGGAATGTGAAGTCACCAGCCGGATGGAATGTAGCGACCACTGGATTGTCTACAGCACCGTCAACTCCGGGCGGGTGTCTAAAGTGGATGCGATGACCGCCGTTCACCATCGCAAAGTCGGCAATCACTATTAAGCCAATGTTGCGGGTTGGGGGTAAAGATCCTATTCCTCTACCCGCTCCTTTGGCTGACCTAAACCCATAAAAAAGGGGTGCGATTGACACACCCCGCGCTTTGGTGACAAGGTACCGAGCGATGAATCCAGCCAACTAGAAACCCAAACTATCCCATTAAAATCACGCGATCGAGGACGTGAATGATGCCATTGTCTGCTTCAATATCCGCCGCAACGACCGTGGCATTCTTCACTTCAAAACCATCGGAACAATCAATCTTGATCGGTGAACCCTCTACCGAGGTCACGGTTCCTAACTGAGCCAGGTCGGCTTGTTTCAATCTGCCAGGAACCACATGAAAGGTTAATATTCTAGTTAATTGGGGAATATTTTGAACAAGGGTTTGGACTGTTCCTGGCGGTAGCTTAGCAAATGCCTCATCATTGGGTGCAAATACCGTAAACGGCCCAGGACTCTTTAGCGTTTCGACTAAGCCTGCTGCCTGGACAGCGGCAACTAAGGTATTAAACGCACCTGCCCCAACTGCAATCTCAACAATGTCAGCCATGTGTTTAACTAGATTGGTCACGCGTATGAGGAAAGGCGTTACACACTCGGAGAAAAATTAATGACTGGACTGTGCAACGCCTCATGGAAGGGAGCATAGACTCTTAATTAGAACTATACTGGGGAAAGTTATAAATAAAAATCATTGTTTTTGATTGCTAAAATAGAATATTATCTATGATCCACTTCATCAGGAGACTCGCTCTTGAGACAAGCCACTCTCCATCAGCTTAAAGTTTTTGAAGCTGTCGCTCGCCACAATAGTTTCACCCGCGCGGCTGAGGAATTGTTCTTAACCCAACCGACGGTATCCATGCAGGTCAAGCAACTGTCCAAGGTCGTGGGGCTGCCGTTGTTTGAACAGGTCGGGAAACGATTGTACTTAACCGAGGCAGGCAAGGAACTGTATACGACCTGCCGGGAAATCTTCGATCGCCTGTCCCAGTTTGAAATTGCGATCGCCGACTTAAAAGGACTCAAACAAGGGTCACTGCGGCTGGCGGTCGTCACCACTGCGAAGTATGTGATTCCCCGCTTACTGGGCCCCTTCTGCCAACGCTATCCCGGCATTGATGTGTCTCTGACCGTCAACAACCATGAGCGGGTGATCGAAAACTTAGTCGATAACCGGGATGATCTTTACATCCTCAGTCAGCCCCCGGAAGACCTGGATGTTTCCATCCATCCATTTTTGGAAAATCCGTTAGTAGTGCTGGCCTGGCGAAATCATCCTCTAGCAAACGAGAAGAATATTCCCCTGAAGCAGTTAGCCGAAGAACCGTTTATTATGCGGGAACCGGGTTCGGGGACTCGGAAAGCGGTGCAACGCTTGTTTGATGATCAGGGCCTGGAACTGAAAGTCAAACTGGATTTAGGCAGTAATGAAGCGATTAAACAGGCGATCGCGGGGGGGTTAGGCATCTCGGTGCTATCACTGCATACGATGGCATTAGAAGGGCAGAGTAGCCCATTAACGATTCTGGATGCCGAAAGCTTTCCAATTCAGCGCTACTGGTATATCGTCTACCCGGCGGGTAAGCAGCTATCGATTATTGCCCAAACCTTCTTCGATTACCTGATGAATGAAGGTAAGACGGTCGCGGAAGAAACGGCGTTCCACGATTTGTTTAACTACGGCCCGAAAGCTGATCCCGAAGGAAAATAATTTTGGGGCGAACTAACCATTCGCCCGCCTCCAGTTAATCCGGCAGCTTGTACTGACCAACAATCCGTTTCGCGTACTCCGGCACATGGGCATCCAAAATCTCCGGATGATGCCGTTTGACGTACAGGTAGTTGCGGGTGAAGTGGGAGTCGATCGAGAACCGCGCATACTCCAATCCCTTCGGTCCCACGCGTTCAATCACAACACCCATCAGTTTGGCTGCCCACATTGGCAACGTTACTCCCTTGTCATAGGCAGGGATGCTTTGCTGGACAGCATTCCGGCGATCGCCCTTAGAATCGACAGGCTGTGTATCAATTTGATCCTGCACCAGATCCAACATTTCTTGACCGCGATCGTTCCGCACCACAATCCACTGCCAGCCAAACGGGGCACCCATGTAGCCGACGACTAGATCCGCTAAAGAGTTGACGTAATCGAAACAACTCATGCAGGACGGGGCAAACACATCCTTCAGTTCCTTAGTATTCAGTCCAAAGAAGGGCACTGTTTCCGTTGAGCCATCCTCATGCTTGAAATGCACCCGGAAATCCTGCATGAACTCGTAGTAGACCACCGTGGAGGGCGATCGGCTGGTGGTATCCAGAAACTTCTGTAATCCGGCGCGGGTGACGTTATCGACGCAGGGGGTGCCTAACACATACAGCTTTTCTAAGCCCAACTCTTGTTCTACGGCTCGCAGCGCTTGAATTTGGCAACCGACCCCAATCACCAACAACCGTTTCATGCCGGACTGTTCGATCTGCTCCAACACCGACAAATTGGGGGACAGGGTTGGCTTGTTGACCCGAGCTGCCAAAATTTCTTCCGGTGTCCGGGCAATCACGGGTTTCGGTTGAAAGCGATCGTCCTCGGTATTCTGCACACAGACGACACCTTCCACCATGCCGCGCGTCAACATTTCGATCGCGATCGTGCTAACAATGCCCGTCCATTGCGCTCCCGGAATCGGTTCTTGTTTCCGGGCTGCCATCATATCCTGGCTGACTCCGAAATACCATTCATCCTGGTTGTCCAGGTTGCGGCTGCGTCCATGAATCGTCGCTTCTAAGTCAGCAATTTGTTGATTGAGAAACGCACAGGCTGACTTGACATAATGAATGTAATAGGTGTCGCACAGTCCACATTCACTACACAGTTCTTTCGCAGGACGACGACTGGAGGGCTTGAGTGCTTTAGCCTTCTTGTGCGGCGCAAGAGTCATGGGATGGCACGTTGGTTAAAAGGTCATTCTTGATTATCCTAGTTGAAATCGGGCACAGGCTGATCACATCGTTCTGGCATCTAAACAGACAAAAACAGGCACGAACGGTCGTACCTGCTTAAGGTTGAGCGAGTTGAGTCAGGCTCAGGAGGCTTTGGTTAGTGGAGTGGTAGAAGTCACCAACGATCGCGCCGTCGCCGGAGTGATGATTTCAGGTTGAGCGGTAGGCGCACTCCAAAAGATTTCATGGGAAATCGATTGCGCTAACAAGCGGCGATACAGATCGCTTAAGCGAGCCGCTACCCCTGACCAACTAAAGTTTTGCTGGACTCGCAGGGACGCTTGCCGCCGCAGTTTCCGTGCCCACAATTCATCACTTAAGATTCGCGCGATCGCTTGAGCAAACGCCGTGTCATCCTGTACCGGAGCCAGTAATCCAGTTTCTTCGGGAATCACCGTAAACTTCAAACCACCAACATCCGAGGCAACTACGGGTGTACCGCACGCCATCGCCTCGATCGCGACCAGACCAAAGGGTTCATAGTGACTTGGGATCACACAAACATCGGCAGCGGTGTAGTAGAGCGGTAGTAGATCATGACCAACCCGACCGACAAACTGGGTCTGCTCGGCTAATCCTAATTCCTGCACGATGCCCTTGATCCGTTGTCGCTCCTGACCATCAATCTGATCGGGATCGCTACCTCCAACAATGACCAGGCGGAGTTTAGCTGGATCGAGAGAATCATTGCGTTGACCGGCTCGGAGTTGAGCAAAAGCTCGGACTAAGGTTTCAATGCCCTTACGGGGATCAAAGCGACCCACATACAAAACGATCGCCTCATCCAGGGCAAACCCTAGTTGCTCCCGGGCTTCGGCTTGGGGAATGCTATGGAAGGTTTCGACATTCGTTCCACAGGGGATCACCTCAATACAGCCCTGATCGGACACCAGGGAACGTAACGTATCGTGTTCCTGGGGACTGGTTGCCACTACGCAGTCTGCCAGTTCCAGAATTTCTCGCTCTACTGCCAGCCGAGTTTCTGCGATCGCGGGTCGAACTGGAACCGCCTGATATTTCACGGCACCCAGGGAATGGTAGGTGTGAATTAACTGGATATTACTAAGTTGTTTGAGTTGTAAGCCAATCCAGGCAGACATCCAGTAGTTGGTATGAATTAACGGGTAATTGGTACCTTCTTTCGTTTGAAATGTTTGAAATGCTTCGACAAATTCCGGCAGGTAATTAAACAGTTGATCCCGAGGAATGAATTGTTCTGGGCCAGCAGTTAGCCGAATGGTGCGGCAATGGGGAGAATGCTGAACGATTTTCGGGTCATCCGGTCGAACTTTGCGGGTGAACATATCGACCTGCCACCCGAGCTTAGCTAATGCCTCACCCACCTGCCGAACATAAACATTTTGTCCGCCCGCCTCTTCTTTGCCAATTTCAGCGGCGGGGTCTCCGTGGTCAGAAATTAAGGCGATCGCCTGCCGTCCAGGGACATTAGAACGGGCAGATACAAAGGGAGATTTGGGCAATTTAGTTGTTGCGGGGCTAGATGTACTGGGTTTTGCGTTGAGACTTACCATACCTTCACCTCGTCAATATGAAACTTATGAACAATTTCAAAAGCAACCGTTAATAGCGCCATAGGAGGTTAGGGTTGTTGTCTAACCAGAATAAGCGATGAATTGAACTGACCCTGATTCCTGTGGGACAGTCCCACCGTGACATTCAGAGTAATTACAGGATTCAGGGTTCACGACACCCTAAAGACAGAAATTCATCGTTAAATCCGCCAGGCTAGTATTGATGGGCTTTTGACCTGTTATGGGGGGCTATGGATCTTGCCGAGTCAGGAAACTTTGGGATAGTTTGACGGTAGAATTACTGTCCATCGTAAGCCAAGGATAATTTTGTAGTCAGAGTTTAAGGATAATTACCTATTTTTGGCAAGCTAGAGATTTCGACTCATTTCGGTAGGGAAATCCGAACTGACTGCCCTCCCTGGTCTTGGTTCATTTCAGTACGATGTAGGATTGAGAAGAGGTTATTAACTTTTGTCAAGATTTATGGCATCTCCGACATTCTCCCTCGATTCTGTGGCTCCAGCCACCCAGCTTTGGCACTGGCGCGGATTTCCCATTACCTATCAAACCCAGGGACAGCAGGGAACTGCCGTTGTCTTAATTCATGGCTTCGGGGCTTCGCTAGGACATTGGCGGAAAAATTTGCCAGTTCTAGCAGAAACCCATCGGGTGTATGCCCTGGACTTGATTGGCTTCGGGGGGTCGGCAAAACCGAAGCCTGGGGATGGAACGGAGTACACCTTTGACACTTGGGGACAGCAGATTGCTGATTTTTGTCGAGAAGTAGTCGGTGAACCCGTTGTATTGGTCGGTAACTCGATCGGCTGTATTGTGGCGATGCAAGCCGCGATCGTGGCTCCAGATTGGGTCAAAGGGATCGCGATGATTAACTGTTCCTTGCGGCTCCTCCACGATCGTCGTCGCGCCACCCAAACCTGGTATAAGCAATTAGGAGCGCCATTACTTCAGCAGATTTTGAAGTTTCCCGCGATCGGGCGAGCCTTCTTCAAGCAAATTGCCCGACCGGAAACGGTGCGTAAGATTCTCCTAAAAGCCTATATCCGCGCCGAAGCAGTCACCGATGAATTAATCGATTTACTTATGGTTCCTGCCTCTGATCCGGGGGCTGCCGATGTGTTTCTGGCATTTACAGGCTACTCCCAAGGTCCTTTACCAGAAGATTTATTAGAGGTTTTACCCTGTCCAGCCGTATTGATGTGGGGAACGGATGATCCCTGGGAACCGATCGCGTTAGGACAAAACTTGGCAAACTTTCCCCAGGTGCAGGCGTTTATTCCGCTAGAAGGTGTGGGTCATTGTCCTCAAGATGAAGCGCCGGAGTTGGTGAATCCGTTACTGCAAGAGTGGATTGGTAAGTTGAGCCGAACTGTTATCTAAAATTTGCTGGAGTTGCATAAAACTGGGTGCTACACCGTAGATCAGTGAGGAAGGGATTGGTGATTTAGGGAAGTCCAGCGTACATTGTGGATGAATACACCGCTAACCCTAGTCACTGACGACCCGTGAATCGCCTGCGGCAAACTAACACCTGGCAACGGTAGCACCTATGCGGATTTTATTTTTGCACTCTAACTTTCCGGCGCAATTTCGTCATTTAGCCACTGTGTTGGCACAACAACCCGACAATCAGGTCATTTTCGGTACGAAACGCCGAGAAGGTTCGATTCCGGGGGTAATTAAAGCGATTTATGCACCCTCGCGGCAAGCCAATCCCCAAACCCATCGCTATGTGCGATCGCTGGAAAATGCGGTGCTGGAAGGTCAGGCAGTGTATCGCATGGCAACGGCATTAAAGGCAAAGGGATTTGTGCCGGATGTGGTGTATGCCCATTCCGGGTGGGGTAGTGGGTTGTTTATTAAAGATGTGTTTCCAACCACCGATTTGCGCTGTTATTTTGAGTGGTTTTATCATGCCCACGGGTCGGATGCCGATTTTGATCCGGCGCAACCCTTGAGTGCCGATGATGAAGCCTGGGTGAGAATTCAGAATGCCTCGATTTTATTGGATGTGACCAACTGCGATCGGGGTCTATCGCCTACAGGCTGGCAGCATCAGCAGTTTCCTAAGGAACTCCAGAGCAAGATTACGGTGTTGCATGATGGCGTGGATACCAATTTCTTTCAGCCCCAACCAGGAGCCAAGTTAGTTTTGCCATCGATTAATCTTGATTTGTCCGAGGTCGATGAACTGATTACCTACGTGGGGCGCGGCATGGAACCCTATCGGGGGTTTCCTCAGTTTATGCAAGCCGTTTCCCTATTACAAAAACGTCGTCCCAATTGTCATGTGGTCGTCGTGGGTGAAGATCGGGTGGCGTATGGCAAATCTCTCCCCGATGGCAAAACCTACAAGCAATTGATGTTAGAAACCTTGCCGCTCGATTTATCCCGGCTCCACTTTACTGGACTATTACCTTACAACCAATATCTTCAGGTGCTACAGGCTTCCTCTGCCCATGTATACCTGACCCGTCCGTTTGTGTTGTCCTGGTCGATGCTGGAGTCGATGTCGGCGGGATGTCTACTGGTCGCGTCTAAAACGGCTCCGGTACAGGAAGTGATTGAGGACAATTACAACGGTCTGCTGGTGGACTTCTTTTCCCCTGAGGAGATCTGCGATCGCTTGGATGAAGCTTTGGAAAACCGCGATCGCATGGCTCAGATCCGCGCCAATGCTCGACAAACGATCGTCGATCGCTACGACTTGCATACCTTACTCCCGAAGCATCTTCAGTGGTTACAGGAACGGTAATTGGAGCGATCGAACCAATGCGGAGTGCTGGGTGCAGAGTGCGATTGGAAGAAATTAACGGATTTACACTAAAGGAGGACAATTTACTTTCGTGATCGCAAGTTGAATGCAATATCGACGGTTTGGACGAACTGAATTACAGATGCCAGTGTTCTCCTGTGGGGGAATGCGGTATCAGTACAAGTGGCAGGATGTCCCGCTCTCAGACATCCCGGCTGACAACCAGGAAAATTTAGCGGCAACAATCTACCGATCGCTGGACGTGGGGATTAATCACATTGAAACGGCACGCGGCTATGGGAGTTCAGAATTACAGTTGGGGCAAGTATTACCGCAATTTCCCCGCGATCGCTTGATTGTGCAAACCAAAGTATCGCCAGAACCCGACCCGGAAAAGTTTCGCTCTAAGCTAGAAACTTCCCTGGCAAATTTGCAACTCCCCTATGTCGATCTATTAGGCATTCATGGCATTAACACCCCCGAATTAATCGATTGGACGGTAAAACCGGGTGGCTGTTTAGAAGTAGTCCGACAGTTTCAAAAAGCAGGCAAAATTCGCTTTGTGGGGTTCTCGACCCATGCGCCAACGGAGGTAATTGTGCAGGCGATCGCCACTGATCAATTTGATTATGTCAATCTCCATTGGTACTACATTAATCAAACTAATTGGGCAGCGATCGAAGCAGCGAATCGGCACGACATGGGGGTATTTATTATTAGCCCTACGGAGAAAGGTGGGCTGTTATTTAATCCTCCACCTCGCTTAGTAGAATTATGTGAACCACTAAGCCCGATCGTTTTTAATGATTTGTTTTGTTTAAATCATCCCCAAGTTCATACGTTAAGTATCGGTGCTGCCAATCCCCAGAATTTTGATGAACATCTGAAAACCTTGGCTTGGCTCGATCGTGCCGATGAAATTTTACCGAGCATTTTGCAGCGTTTAGAACAAGCCGCGATCGAGCGGTTAGGAGCAGACTGGTATCACACCTGGCATGTCGGATTACCTCCGGTCGATCAAACTCCGGGTGGCTTGAATCTTCGAGTGATTTTGTGGTTACGCAATTTAGCGATCGCCTATGACATGGTTGATTATGCCAAAATGCGTTACAGCCTACTGGGAAATGGCGGTCATTGGTTTCCCGGTGTCCAGGCAACTGATATTGATTCCGCTGCCTTGCAAGCTTGTTTAAGCCAAAGTCCCCATGCCGATAAAATTCCTCAATTCCTAATAGAAACCCATGAATTATTGGGGGGACAGGAACTCCGACGATTATCCCAACAATCCACATGACTTTTCCGCTTTCTCCCTATCATCCTGATTTTCGCTATCGCCTGATTCTGCTAATCAGCATGATCGTAATTGTGCCATTGGGCTATTTCATTCGGTTTTCCCAGGCAACCCAGGCAGGATTGGGTGATTTTTTCGGGAGCGTTGCCTATGAGATGTTTTGGATTTTATTAGTGATCTTTCTGTTTCCCAAATTTTCCATTGCTAAAGTAGCGATCGCCGTTTGTCTCGCCACCTGTGCGATCGAATTCCTGCAACTTTGGACACCGCCATTTTTGCAAGCGATTCGGACTACTTTACCCGGACGCTTAGTATTAGGAAATACCTTTTCGTTGTCAGATTTTCCAGCTTACTTTGTCGGTAGTTTGCTCGGTTGGGTAGGGGTACGATCGTTGAAAAAATTAGCCGATCGTTAACCGCAAAATCTGATAAATTGAGCAAAATTAACGCTAAAATTCAGCCACAGTAAGTCAATTACCCTATACCAAATTGTCAAGCAATGTCTCAAGGGAATGAGAATGGTAGCCGCCTCGATCGCATTGAGGCTCTAATGCTGGAACTCGCTACTGCTAGTGTCCGGCACGATAACGAGTTCAGCCGTATTAATGCCAACTTAGACCGCATTAGCGCCCAACAGACTGTCAACGCCCAACAAATTGAAGCAAATACTCGACAGATTGAAGCCCATACTCACCAGATTGAAGCGAACAGAGAACAGATCGCTACGCTGACTGCCAGTATCCAAGAGCTGAGGAATATGGTGGCTGACTATATCCAGTCACGATCGTAAGCTTCCTAAGGAACGGGGATTTATTCAAGTGTAATGCTTGGCGTAGGGGCGTGGCATTCGGTAAAAAGTCTTTGCGATCGCCTCAGAAGTCTTTGCCATAGCTGGCTTCCCGCAGGGTATGCCGCGCCCGTACAGGTAGCAGGTTAAAGTTGTTCAAGTTATTTCATTCTCATTCCTTTAGATAGGATGTAGGCGAGTCAGGGTGGCATTCTAGAATTCGTCCTTGCGGTAGTCGCGCAAAATCCTGGTTTACCTTAATTTTTTGCGTAGTTTGCTACAGAATCGCTTAATCTACGACAAGATTCGAGTAAGTCCATTTCGTCGCAGGAGACAATTAATGATTTCCCCCCGTTGGCGTAGGATTCTTGCCCCGATTTTTCTCAGTTTGTTATTGCTGGTATCTGCCTGTGCGCCCGAAGCCCCATCCCGGTATGACCAGGTGCAACAGGAAACGAGCCGTCGAGATGCTGCCCCCGCCGTTGCCAAAGACGCAGTTCAGGGTAGTGAATTTAATAAGTTCTTCCCGAAATCAGTGCCGGGTTATCAAATTGTGCCCGCTCAAGAGAAGAAAGGCTTTGCGGAATACAAAGTCAACCAGGGTGGCAAAAATGTTGCCATGCTGTCGATTAATGATACTAGCAGTGTGCCATCAGCCGCCGCAAAGTATCAGAACAGTACCAAACAGATTTCCGGCTATCCCACGGTTGAGCAGGGCAGCAATACCACGGGGATTCTGGTCAACGATCGCTATCAAGTCAAAGTCAGTTCCCGCGATCCATCGTTTACTCCACAGGATCGAGCAGCCTGGATTGCCAAATTTAACTTAAACGGCTTAGAACGCCTCAAATAAGGAGACTCAATTGTGAGCAAAGCAATATTTGAGTTGGTAGATGAACTCCCCAAAGGCGGAATTACAGTCATGGCACTGAATTCCCTGGATTTCTTGCTACCTGGGCAATGGCAAAATATTGTCGGTTTCGATCACACCATTCGCACCGTCACCGGTGAAACCGATGAAAGCCTGATTCAACAAATTGGCGAACGGGCAGTCACGTTGTATAACGATAAATCGCAAGGCTACCAACGAGCCATGTGGCTGTATGACACGGTTGATTCGGCTTCGGGCATGTTGGGAACCGCTGCATTAGCCAATCGCATCGGACAGGATACCTTTCTTGGCTTTTTGAAAAACATTACGCCCAAACCTGAGAAAGCCCAAAGTATTGACCTGGGTGTGAAGTTGGTAGCTGAAATTGTTGCCTTCTGCCAAATCAACGGCATCCCTGGCGATAGTGTGGGAGATTTTCTGGCCGCCCTGGGGGACTATAGTGGTGAGTCGCTAATGCGGATGGCAGCCCTGGTTTGCTTCGATGGCATTATTCCCTTAGGTCCCGAGTTTGCGGGTAAAACGTTGGAGATGCTGCAAGGCACGAATCCGGCGGAGTTAGCAGGCAACCAAACCTTTAATGGTGTGAAAGACTTAATTCCCGGTGGCAATCCCACGGCTCAATTAGGCTTCATCACCCAAAGCTTTGACTCGGTGAAAGGTTGGATGACTAACTTCGTTGCTTCCAAAGGGGTGACACGGGAGCGTTTGCTCGGTGGACTCAAAGGCTTTATTGACTTTACAGACGACAAAGCCGATTACGTTGGAGCCTTGCTCGATATGAACGTTAAGTACTATCGGCATACTGGTGTGCAAACTCTAGCGCGTCGGTTGGTAGAACGGGCTTACGCCGAAATTTAAGCCTTGGTTGAATCCCCGATCGCGGCTTTGTCCATGCCATAGGCTCGATAGGCAACCACAATCCCGCCTGTGGTCAGAATGGCGATCGCTGGAGCCGCGATCGGCACCCACCCCCGTTGCAAAAATAAGCCATATCCCATTCCACTTAAACCAACTAACAAGATTGTTTCCCCGATCGCCAACAGGATCGGATGGCGCAACCACCAGGCACATACGCCGCCAGCCACTGCCCAGAATCCAATCCACAAAATTTCCAGTTGATTCGACCAGAACCAAAATAGGGGTTGCCCATCTAACGCAGCACCGAGAAACTGACTGAGAATTTGGGCGTGAATCATTACCCCTGGCATCCGGGCGGTTTCCGTCTCCGCCGCACTATAGGGAGTGAAGAACAAATCCTTGCCACTAATTGCCGTCGTGCCAATCAATACGGCTTTATCCCGAATCCACTCCGGATCAACGTTGCCTGCCATCACATCGCCTAAACTGACCTGCCGCGCCACATGCCGACTGCGATAATCCAGCAAAATTTGGTAGCCCCGATCGTCGATCGTTTGATAACCACCAGAATCGGGCATTAATGGTTGCAGCGTGGCTTTTCCCAATGTAACCCGCTCTGGATCCGTTGGATCACCAATGAAGCGAATCTCTTCCTGAGCTAAATACAGCAACGCCAGTCGGGTCGCAAAGGAATGAAATGAAGTGGCTTCATGATCGGCAAAGATTAAATTCCGCCGCACTACCCCATCCGGATCCAGCACCAGATCGTTAAACCCGATCTGTTTCGCTGATACACCCGGCGGTGGCGGCGTGGGCGGATTGTCGGCACCCCCCAAATTTGTAATCGAAATCACCTGGGGAGCCTGAAGTTCTGTCAGTAACTCTGAAGTACCCGGTGGTTGGGGAATATCCCGCAGTAGATCAACCCCGATCGCCCGAGGTTGATAGGTTTTCAACGTCTTAAGTAACTGAGCTAGGGTGCGATCGGCGATCGGAAATTGGCGCAGTGTTTGAATATCCGTTTCCGTAATGCCCACAATCAGTAACCGCGAGTCGATGCCGGGGTCGGGGGCAAACTGTACCATGTGATCATAGACCGTTAATTCAAGCGGTTGGAGCCAACTCAGTTCGCGTAGACCTACCACTAACCCAGTCATCATTGCACTGGCAATTCCTACAACTAAAGTTGCTACGGTTGCTGGATGCCATCGCCTGGGCGCAACAATCGCCGGAGTTTCTGGGGATTCAACCACCGGATCAGGATACTCGGGAAACAGGGTCGTAGGCACGAGCGTTTCATCTACTGGGGCTTCCGTCACCAGTTCTTCAGTGGTTTGATCCAGTGCCCGCAACACCTCCGTTGCCGACTGGTATCGATAAGTGAAGTGAAACCGCACCATGCGATCGAGGATGCTGGCTAACCAGGGGCTAACCTGTGCCCGATCGCGCCAGATCACTTCCGCCGTATCGGGATGAGCGGGGAGTTGGGAGGGATGAATGCCCGTCAAAGCTTGAATGGCGGTCATCCCCAGAGCATAGACATCACTGCTGTAGCGGGGCTTGCCCATCAGTTGTTCACTGGCACCATAGCCCTGAGTGCCAATGCCAACCGTGAGGCTAGTTTGCCCCGGCTCGATCGCCGTCAGTTGGGTCTGAATTTCCTTCACCGCTCCGAAATCAATCAGGACAATTCTGCCATCCTGCCGCCGCCGCATCAGATTTCCCGGTTTAATATCCCGATGGATAACATGGTGGCGATGCACAAACTCCAAAACTTCCAGCACATCCCGCATTAAGGCGATCGTCTCGGGTTCCGGTAGTTTGCGCTTGATGGCTAATTCTTCGCTTAAGGGGTGTCCCTCAATGTATTCCTGTACCAGAAAAAACTGTTGATCTTCCTCGAAGTCATCTAGCAGTGTCGGAATGCGATCGTGGCTACCCAGTTTTCTGAGGGTTTCCACCTCATTCAAAAACAACCGCCGAGCCACCGCCAGAAACTTACTATCCTGACTGGCGGGTTGAAATTGTTTCACCACACATCGAGGACGACCAGGCTGCCGAATATCCTCTGCCAGGTACGTTTGCCCAAAACCGCCGCTACCCAAGCCGCGAATAATTTTGTAGCGATCGTTCAGCAGAATTCCCAACATGCAGCCTAGGATGATTGGTTGAATGTTCCCAAGGTTAGAAGCGGCGAACAGTTGAGCCTTACAGGTAATGGCAGCGTGTCAGGCAGTTGCCATGATGCATGTACCGATTGCCAAGTAACCACGATTCATGCCACAACACAGTGTAGGCAAAGGTACGTGGTCTGCTTTCCTTCTAACGATTGTGACATATCACCATCCGATTTGAAGGCGATGAGGGCGGGTGACAGCAAGCTAGTTGACGAACTCGCAACCTCCTGTGACCCATCTTTCTCCCACAGAAAGAACGGAATCGATTAGTTTTTGTTCCCTCTCCTGTGGGAGCTACGGTGTCCACACATCTTCTCTGTAACCTGGAGACCCTGCATTCTGCCCCCCTAACCCCCCAATTCTGGGGGGAACCAGAGTCGCTCAAAGTCCCCCAAAATTGGGGGATTTAGGGGGCTAAAAGAATGCAAACGAAGTCAGGCTCGACTTGTGTGTACACCGTAGCTCCTGTGGGAGAGGGCTAGGGTGAGGGCAGCGTTGCGCGATGCACAGAAGACTCGTTGATACTGCACTAGGGAAAACCAACCCGTTACTTCAGCCTCCAGCCAGGGGGAAAAAGATCTGCTGGTATAGAGACAATAGGGCTTCTCCCCAACAGGCGGCAATCATCGCACCCAGGGCTAGGAACGGCCCGAAGGGCATGGGATGTCGCCGATCGAGCCAGCCAAACGAGATCGCGGCTCCTCCCGCAAATGCCCCTACCGCACAGGCAAGGAATCCGGCTAGAAGCAAATATTTCCAACCTAACCAGGCTCCCATCATGGCAGCGAGTTTGGCATCCCCGGCACCCATCGCCGTTTGACCTAAAATCACTGAACCGACGATCGCAATCATTTCTAACAACCACAGCCCCACCACGGCACCGATCACGCCCGTCATCAGTTGGGTCACGACCCCTGCCAGACTCGCACTGACCAGAAACCCTAACACAACCTGATACCCCAGCCCTACCACTAAGCCGGATTGCGTCAAGGGGTTGGGTAAGGTCATGGTATCCAGGTCAATTAGGGACAATGCCAGCAACCAGCTAAATAACGCCCAATAGCCGAACGTTTGCCACGATAGGTCAAACAACCCAAAAATCAGCACAAACCCCAGCCCCGTTGCCGCCTCTACCAGAGGATAGCGAATCGAAATTGGGGTTCGACAATGGGCACAGCGACCCTTCAGCCATAGCCATCCCAACACAGGCACATTCTCATGCTTGCTTAACCGATGCAGGCATTTGGGACAGCGAGAGGGTGGATACAGCAGGGATATCCCAGCAGGCAGACGATAGATGACGACATTCAAAAAACTGCCGATCGCCGCACCCAGGGCAAACACAATCAGAAAGACTAGCCCAATGATTAAAGTATCCATATCGGGAATGAGGGAGACGGGGCTAAGAGCCTAGCCCCCAACCCCTTAATACAAATCAGCTTCGATCAAGCTGAACGGAATAAAACACTCTTGCGGTAATAGGACAGGCTTACCAGCAAAGATCAGCTTGCCCCGGTGAGTGAACCGATCGATCGCCACTCCTAAAGGATTCTGAATTAACTCTGGATGCACTTCATAATAAGTTGTGTAGATTAGCCGTGCCGATCGAATCAGGGAAGGATCAAGCAGAACACTAAAATCCGTGTCTTCAGACGGGCTAGCGGTTTGCTTTTGTGAAACGTATACCACCGAATGTACCCCATGAATTTTGCTCGACTTTAGTATAGTCGCTCTCCTTTTGATGGAGTTAAAGAAATGTGACGATAGGGAACACTTGAGATCGAAAATTAGTAGTGATCAGAAACTGAGCCTCCATAAATCCATAAATGGTTCACTGCGGATCGGTTATGGTGCGCGGCAGACGTTTAGGAGCGTGGATTCTTTAAGTGGCAATCTTTAGCCCTCACCCTAGCCCTCTCCCCCAGGAGAGGGAATTGCTCTCTGGCTCCCTTCTCCCTAGGGAGAAGGGTTGGGGATGAGGGCGCAAGACGCTGACACCTGTTTACAGGTTATTTACTTTCCAGTCCTTACTGGTTCAGGATGTTGAGTAGCGCTTCGCCCATTCCTTTACACCCTACAGCCGTCATGCCTTCCGACCAAATATCGCCTGTGCGATAGCCTTGATCCAACACTTGCATGACCGCTTGCTCGATGCGATCGGCGGCAGCTGGTTGGTCTAAACCATAGCGCAGCATCATGGCAGCACTGAGTACCTGGGCTAATGGATTGGCTTTATCCTGTCCGGCAATGTCAGGGGCAGAGCCGTGGACGGGTTCAAATAAGCCGGGGGTTCCCGCCACTCCCATACTGGCAGACGGCAACATGCCAATACTCCCGGTTAACATCGCTGCCGCATCCGAGAGAATGTCGCCAAACAAGTTTCCGGTGACGATCGTGTCGAATTGTTTGGGATTACGCACCAGTTGCATGGCGGCGTTATCTACATACATGTGTGACAGTTCCACATCGGGATACTCTGCTGCCAAAGCGGTGATGCGATCGCGCCAGAGTTGTGAGACTTCCAGCACATTGGCTTTATCTACGGAACAAAGCTTTTTGCGGCGTTTCTGAGCTGTTTCAAAGGCAACTCGACCAATGCGATCGATTTCCGAGTCGGTGTATGCCATCGTGTTAACACCCCGTTGTTCACCAGATTCCGTGGAGAACACCCCTCGAGGCTGACCGAAATAAATCCCACCCGTTAATTCGCGCACCACCATAATGTCTACGCCTTCCACCACTTCGCGCTTCAAGCTGGAGGCATCAATTAATTGTGGCAGAATTTGGGCGGGACGCAGGTTAGCAAACAAACTCAGACCCGATCGCAGTGCTAGCAGTCCCGTTTCTGGACGCAGATGGCGAGGTAAGGTATCCCACTGATAGCCCCCGATCGCAGCGAGTAACACGGCATCACTGGTTTTACACTGTTCCAGCGTTTTCGCCGGTAAGGGTTCACCTTCCGCATCGATCGCGGAGCCACCAACCAGGGCTTCCTGAAACTCAAATGCCAGATCAAATTGTTGACCAATCACGTTCAGGACTTCGACGGCAACTGCCATAATTTCGGGCCCAATGCCATCGCCCGGAAGCAGCGTGATGCGGTATTGCTGAGTCATAGAATGCGGCTACAAATGTCTGAACAGTGCAGATAAATCAACTAAGGCTGAGTCAACCATCATACCCTGGAAGCGGTACAGCCAAAGCGATACTGAAGCGATCGCTGGGTGGCAGCATCAGGGCATGTTGGATCTATACGTTCCTGCGATCGCGACAGCAACGGTCGATCGCGTGACTGCACCGATGGCAGCGGCGATTGCCTATACCGAGTCAGCCACGGGGTTAAGTGATGGGTATCAACCTCACCTGTGATTAGGATCACTTTAGCTAGTAATAAAAATCACCCTAATTCTATTTAATCTTTTTAGATATAAAAAGCTAGATTTAATTAATTATTAGATCAGTCTATAAACTTTTGAAGATCGCTTACATCAGGCATTTTAGAGATTGATAAAGTCAAAACTTAAATAAAATATCCCGTTTTTAAACTGTCCATGAAGTATGAGTGTTCTACGTGTAATCCCTCAGGTGTCCGTGAATAATGTCTACTAAGCTACAAATATAAGGAATTCACCCGGAGTTACTGATGAAACGCGCTCTTTCTGCTTCCCTGCCTCTTTCTGCTCTGGCTGCTGGTGTTGCGCTCACCGCGTCTTTAGCTATGGCAAAACCGGCTGAAGCATTCACCATCTCTTTCAATCCGCAATTTGGCAGCACAGAAAACACCGGAGCGACGGCAGATCTCAATTTCAATTTCGTTCAAGAGGCTAACAATTTAGTCCGTCTAAACCTCAATTTGACGAATACCACCAACGGAACCGTTGGACTGGGTGCAACCAGCGCTACCTTAGTGGGCTTTGCCTTTGATGTGGTTTCTGGCGTTACCTTTAACAGCTTTAGCGCTGGCAGCAGCAACTTCACTAAGTCTTGGCAAAATGTTGCTCTACAGCCCTTCGGTACTTTTGATCTTGGTGTTAGCACTCCTCGAAACTCTTTTGCTGGTGGTAACGCCAACAATGGACTCACCGCAGGTCAAACCACAATGGTCAGCTTCTTGTTGAACAGCAGTCTCAGTGCTGCCCAGGTTGAGAGTGACTTCTTGGCTGGTTTCACCAATGGCACCCTTGGAGCAGTGGCTCGCTTCCAACAAGTGAATGCGGGTGGCGGCAGTGATAAGGTTTTAGGTGGCGTGACCAGCAATAGTGAAGCCGTTCCCGAACCCGCAACCATCCTGGGTGCGATCGCGGCGGGTGGCGCCCTGTTTGGTGGTAAGAAGCTGAAGGACAAGGCGAAAGCTTAATCGGCAGCTTGGCTCTGCCAGTTCACCATTCTCTTAAACCGTAAGTTAATCGCTCCGGCGCTGATGATCTGGCTTATCTCAAACATTCAGTCATCAGCGCCATTTTCATGATTACTTACCTTTACGGCTGGGAGAATCCAATTAACTTCTGGAACCAGTCATGCCCTGGAGTAATTGTGGCAGATACCAAATTTGTTGATCGGTTGCCACCTCGCCATCCTTCAAAAAGGTAGACCCATCTTGAAAGGCGATCGGTCCTTTGAACAGATTAACACTGCCATCGCCCAACCCTTTGATGAAGGTATCAATATACTGCTGGTTGTCACCCATCGCTTTACCGGGCAGAAAGCCGATCATCGAGCTATCAGAATTAATATCCTTCCAGTCGGGCCCCAGCCAAATAAATTGATTGGGGGTCTTGCCAGCGATCGTTTGTTGCACCAAATCACCGTAGGGTAGCGCCCAGTTATAGAACGGTACTCCCAGACAAATATCCGGAGCCAGATCACACCCGGTTTTCAGATCATAGTGAACAAACTTAACGGGTTTACCCGCCGCCGCCGCCTTCTTCCCTTGCACCGCCACCTCTGGCGTATCAATGCCGCTCATCACCACGTCATAACCACCGTTGTAAAAATCATCGGCAACTTTGGTGGGATCCAGTGTTTTACCCGGAATATTAAACCAGAAGCCAATCCAGGTGACTTTGAAGTCTAAACTCTGGGCGGGTTTCTGGCGATAGGTTTCCCAACAGTATTTCGCTCCCAGGTAAGCGGAGGAAACATAACGGCGCGTTTCATCATTAATCAAAGGACCCAGATAGCCAATTTTTCCGGTTTCCGACCCCAACGCCGCCGCACATCCGGCAATCATCTTGCCATACTCCATCCGCCCCATGACATTACTTAAATTGGGCTGGTTTTTGTAGTTTTTACCCTCTTTCCAGGCATAGTCTCCTGAAGCATGGACGATCGCCACATCGGGATGTTTCTTGGCGGTTTCCAGGGCATCATCCTTAAAGTCATCGGAGTTAAAAATAATCAGTTTTGCCCCTTTGGCAATTAATTCATCTGCCACCTGTACACCAGTGACATTCGGACGATCGGCAGGGTTCACCTTATCGGCATATTCCAGTTTGGTTCCTGGGATTTGCTGCGTCACGGCAGTAATCCCCTCATAATGGGCTTGATTCCAACCCGCATCATTCTTGGGGCCTACCAAAATCATCCCGATCGTCAGGGCATTCCCATTGGATGTCGTTGGGGATTGGGTTGGCGATGGAGCGTTCGTAGCGGTCGGACTACAGGCTGCCAGGATTAGCCCTAGTACGACGATCGGCGACCAGCGATGACAACAGGCGGACAATAAACTCCAACAACGGCGATTTAACACTTTTTCTCCATTCACTCCCTTTACACCTGACTTTAACCTACGGCGATCGCGGAACAACGAACTGTATCACGCCTGACGGTCGGGATAAGACAAAATAGAGGTAGATGGAGGATCGGAACAACAGGTATCATTGCCAACTGCAAGGGGAGTTTGGCAAGAGTACGCTTTTGCAGTTGGGGTTAACCTGTTCCCCAGATCAATTCAACCACTCCTGAACCAGTGATCTTCCGTAGGGATGTTAGACCATGCTTGAATCCTATCGTCAACACGTTGCTGAACGCGCGGCTCTGGGAATTCCGCCGTTACCCTTAACCGCCCAACAAATGTCGGAGTTGGGAGAGTTACTTAAGGCTCCACCCACGGGAGAAGAAGCATTTTTAGTGGAGTTATTACGCGATCGCGTTCCCCCTGGAGTGGATCAAGCGGCGTATGTCAAAGCGGGATTTTTAACCGCGATCGCCAAAGGGGAAGTCACCAGTCCCCTTGTCTCGCCAAAATACGCTGTAGAACTGCTCGGTACGATGATGGGCGGCTACAATGTGCAATCTTTGATCGATCTGTTGCACTCGCCGGATGCCGAGATTGCCGCTACAGCCGTTGCCGCATTGAGTAAAACCTTGCTGGTGTACGATGCCTTTCATGATGTGCTGGAATTGGCAGAACAGGGCAATGCCTCTGCCAAGCAAGTATTGGAGTCCTGGGCAAATGCCGACTGGTTTACCAGCCGTCCAGAACTACCGGAATCGATTACGGTCACTGTCTTCAAGGTTCCCGGTGAAACCAATACGGATGATTTGTCTCCTGCTCCCCACGCCACCACTCGCCCCGATATTCCGCTTCATGCCACGGTGATGCTGGAAAGTCGGATGCCGGGAGGACTGCAAACGATCGCGGAACTGAAACAAACAGGGCATCCAGTTGCCTATGTCGGTGATGTGGTGGGCACAGGTTCTTCCCGCAAGTCAGCGATTAACTCGGTGTTATGGCATATCGGACAAGACATTCCCTGTGTGCCCAATAAGCGATCGGGCGGCTATATTCTCGGTGGCAAAATCGCGCCCATTTTCTTCAATACGGCGGAGGATTCGGGAGCGCTCCCGATCGAATGTGATGTTTCCCGCCTGGAAACCGGGGATGTAATTACCATCTATCCCTACAAAGGCGAGATCACGAATGAAGCGGGCGACGTGATTTCCACCTTCAAACTCAAGCCCGATACCATTTTGGATGAAGTCCGGGCGGGTGGACGCATTCCCCTCCTGATTGGACGCACGTTGACGGACAAAACTCGGACGGCAATGGGATTAGGCGTTAGCCCGATCTTTACCCGTCCCCAAATGCCCGACGATACTGGAAAAGGCTTTACCCTGGCACAAAAAATGGTGGGGCAAGCCTGCGGTTTACCCGGAATTCGTCCCGGTACATACTGTGAACCAGTGATGACGACCGTGGGTTCCCAGGATACGACTGGTCCCATGACCCGCGACGAATTGAAAGAACTGGCGTGTCTGGGGTTTGGAGCCGATTTGGTGATGCAAAGCTTCTGTCATACAGCCGCGTACCCCAAACCCGTAGACATCGGTACACATAAAGAACTACCCGACTTCATCACCTCTCGCGGTGGGGTGTCGTTGCGACCGGGGGATGGCATCATTCACTCCTGGCTCAACCGCATGTTGTTGCCCGATACCGTTGGCACAGGCGGAGACTCCCATACCCGCTTCCCCCTGGGAATTTCCTTCCCGGCTGGGTCGGGGTTAGTTGCCTTTGCGGCAGCTTTGGGGGTAATGCCGTTGGATATGCCGGAGTCAGTCCTAGTTCGGTTCAAAGGCAAATTGCAACCGGGAGTGACCCTGCGGGATGTCGTGAATGCCATCCCCTATGTGGCGATGCAGCAAGGCAAACTGACGATCGAGAAGCAAAATAAACAGAATGTCTTCTCTGGGCGAATCATGGAAATGGAAGGGTTGCCTGATCTGAAACTTGAACAAGCCTTTGAACTCACGGATGCCACAGCGGAACGTTCCTGTGCTGGTTCCACGATCAAACTTAGTCCCGAAACAGTAGCAGAATACCTGCGATCGAACGTGGCTCTGCTGAAAAATATGGTGGCACGCGGGTATGGCGATGCGCGGACTATTCTGCGGCGGGTTGCCAAGATGGAACAGTGGTTAGCCAATCCTACCCTAATGTCCGGTGATGCTGACGCGGACTATGCCGATGTGATTGAAGTCGATCTTGATCAGGTGAAGGAACCATTGGTCGCTGCACCGAACGATCCAGACAATATCAAACTAATGTCGGAATGTGCCGGTGATCCAATCCATGAAGTGTTCATCGGGTCTTGCATGACCAATATTGGACACTATCGCGCTGCCGCCAAAGTCTTGGAAGGGGCAGGTCCCGTTAAAGTCCGCCTGTGGATTTGCCCCCCCACTCGCATGGATGAAAAGCAACTGCGGGAAGAAGGCTACTATGGCATTTTTGCCGCCGCCGGAGCCAGAACCGAAATGCCGGGATGTTCCCTCTGTATGGGCAATCAGGCCCGAGTCGCTGATGGTGTGACCGTATTTTCCACCTCCACCCGTAACTTCAATAACCGGATGGGTAAGGATGCCAAAGTCTACCTCGGTTCAGCAGAACTGGCGGCGGTCTGTGCCCTCTTAGGTCGGATTCCCAGCGTCGAGGAGTACCTGGAAATCGTCACTAAGAAGATTGATCCCTTTGCGGGTGATCTATACCGCTACCTCAACTTCGACCAAATCGCTGGATTTACCGATGAAGGTCGCGTGCTACCCAAAGAGGAGGAGGCTAATCTGGCAGCAACTATCAGTTAGTTAAACTTATCCCTTAGCAGTAGGGGCGGCAAGCAGAGGATGAACTGCATCCGCCTCTACGATCGCCAACCTGGAAAAGACGAGCCAGTTACTTGCGTTCAGGATGGTTGACTTTCGTGAGACGGCAACTGCCCAGGCGATTAATAGCACCGATCATTTGATACAGCCGACCCAGATCGCGTTGGTTAAATTGCATGACTAACCGAGAGAGTCCAACCGTCATATCCTGGGCTTCCTGGGGCAGGGCATGACTTTTTTCGATCCGCCCTTTCACGAGAACATCGCTAAAGTTCTGATTCAGAAATTCCACATCCTCATCCGAGAGTTCGCAGTTGAGCCGAAGCACTAAGCGATTGCCAACATAACGGCAGGAATGAAACACACTGTAAAACGTCGCGATCGCCTCACACGCCACATCAATGCGATCGGTAATCGTATATAAACTAGAGTCGTCTGGGCTAATTAAGCCGCGCTTCATCAGTTGCTTGTGAATGTAATCGTTCCAGTCATGCCAGTAATTGCCACCGGGTTTGTCGATTAACACCAGGGGCATGGGGGATGATTTCCCGGTTTGGCTTAAAGTAATACATTCAAAAGCCTCATCCTGGGTGCCAAAGCCACCCGGAAATAGCGCTAACGCATCACTTTCTCGCAGGAAAAATAGTTTGCGGGTGAAGAAATATTTGAACGGAATCAACTTGCGATCGCCTTCGATAAAGGGGTTGGCTCCTTGTTCAAAGGGCAGTTGGATGTTCAGCCCAAAGGATTTATCGGCTCCTGCTCCCTCATTTCCGGCTTGCATAATGCCGCCCCCTGCTCCCGTGATTACCATAAAGCCGAGTTCGGTAATCTGGCGGGCAAACTCAACCGCCATTTGATATTCTTCCGTGTCGGGGGCAACGCGAGCCGAACCAAAGATCGCGATTTTGCGAATATGGCGGTAATGGTAAAAGGTCTTGAATGCCCGTTCCATATCCTGCAATGAGGCATTCAAAATTTTCCAGTCCAGGCGATCGATCTCACAGTCCGCCATTTGCACCAGTGTAGATAGAGCTAACTGAATCAGCTCTCCATGTTTGGTATGAGGTAGGCGATCGAGCAACTTCATCACGTCCGCATGGAGTGACTCAGAAGTGTCAAACGACGGAGATGAAGTCATGCATTCCTCCAGACTGGCAGCATCCTATTGTATCGAGATTCCGGGTACACAAACGCTGAGCGCTGTTACCAAGCGACGAAAAAACGCCTCGATCGTTATCCGAGGCGTCTGGAAACTGAACTAATTTAGCGAAAGGACTCAATCAAAGCCTGTAAGCTGCGTCATCCATGAGTATGAGGACGGCAACCTAAAACCAGACAGACTCTTAAAGTAGGCTTATTATGGTTCAGATCCAGAAGGCATGAGATTAGAGGTATTTTTCCAGAGTGCTGGACAGGGTGGTTTTGGGCACTGCACCCACCACCATATCCACCCGCTGTCCGCCCTTGAAGATCATCAGGGTCGGAATACTACGGATGCCATATTGGCTAGCAACGGTAGGATTCTCGTCAGTATTGACTTTGACAACCTTGACTTGCCCTTCGTATTGAGACGCAATTTCATCGACGATCGGCGCTACCATGCGGCAGGGACCACACCAGGGTGCCCAAAAATCTACAAGAACGGGAACCTCGCTCTCAAGGACTTCTTGTTTAAAGGTGGCATCTGTAACTTGCGCGGCTGCTGACATGCTCGGAATCCTTGCCTATACTGTTTTACAAGATTCTACCATAGCGATAACAATGCTCCTGGGGGCTACTCCTACACATATAGACACAATTCACTCCTGAGAGTCGGATCGAAAACCCTGTGCGTTCCTGCCATATTTATGATTAACTGGGGGCAGTTCGCGATCGGGGTAAATTTCCTTTAAAAAGGAACCGCCCGAACCAAAGTTCAGGCGGAGTGTGGTGTGAGGAGTGAACGGAAACATGCGTCTCCGCTTCTTTTATTGTAGACGACCGATCAAGGTTTTCCAGTCAATCTTACAAAGCCTGAAAAAGTCTTAAGAATTTTATCCACAAGTCTCGTAACCTTCATCGAGATAATTCTATACACAGTCAGACAAATTTTATTGAGAGGAATAAGAGCAAAAAATTGATCCTGTTCCTGTGAGGTTGCATCACTGTCAGTCCTGACCATCCGGGCATATTGTTACCTCGACAACGATCGTCAGGGACTAATTCTTTTGCCGCAACTCAATTCCCACCCAACGTTCAAACAACCGCCCATCTAACTGAAAAAATCACGCAATTTTCGTTTAGGAAGGCATTAGAGGCATTTTTACTCTCAAAATCATTTATTTTCACCGTAGTGAATTTTTACCCAACAATCTGGTGAGACTCTAACGTTTCAAATCGATGATGATGCCGTGATTACCCTAGTATTTGGGCTGAAAATAGCCTAAATTACCGCGATCGCGTTTATACTGCTTTGCCACAGCTTCTTTCCCGATCTCCAAGAGAAAGTCGCGAAAGCTGAGGACAGTAAGAGAATTTTTGAGCATGTGGAAGTTTCGTCGATCGCAGGTCTGGATCCTCTGGGTGATGATCTTTACCACCACGTTGCTGATGGTGGTGTGTTCTAAGGTAGATGTATCTGTTTCCGCACCTGCCAAACTTAAGGATGTGCAGGGACACTGGGCACAAAATTGTATCGAATCCCTGGCACAGCAGCGGATAATTAATGGCTATCCCGATGGCAGCTTTCGTCCCAACGCTCCGGTGACTCGGGCAGAGTTTGCCGTCATGGTAGATAGTGCCTTTTCCACCATGGGTCGCATCCGTTCTCCAATCCAATTTCAGGATGTGCCGACGAATCATTGGGCTACAAAAGCGATTCAATATACTTATCAGTCTGGCTTTTTAACGGGTTATCCCGGTGGCAAGTTTAATCCCTCGGAACAAATTGTGCGGGTGCAGGCGATCGGGGCTTTAGCCGGTGGGTTGCGTCAGGTTGCGAATCAGCCAGCCTCCCAGAATTTGAGTGCCGTATTCAGTGATGCTCAAAGTATTCCAGCCTATGCCAGGACAGCGATTGCGGCGGCTTTAGAAAATCGCTTAATTGTCAATTATCCCGATGTCAAGAAACTAAATCCCAATCAGGCAGCTACTCGGGGGGAAATTGCCGCATTGTTCTGTCGAGCGCTCCCCAGTACCGCCGCCCTGGTTCCCAATCAGTATATTGCCAGTAATGGCGCAACCAATAGCTTACCGCCGATCGTTAGACCACCAAGTCCTACTCCAGCAGCGACCCCTCCCCCTGCGACCGTGGTTTTGCCTATCAGTGATACGACAGTCCCACCTGTCCCCGTGATGCCGACTCGGGAAATTCGGGGAGTATGGATCACGAATGTCGATAGCGATGTCTTGTTCGATCGCAATCGTTTAAGCCATGCCATTCAAGATTTAGCGAAGCTGAACTTTAATACTCTTTATCCAGCCGTCTGGAACTGGGGCTATACTCTATATCCCAGTGCCGTTGCCCAGCGCACAATGGGAGTTGCCTATGATCCACGCCCTGAGGCGATCGGGTTGCAAGGACGGGATATCTTAGCTGAGATGGTGCAGCAGGGGCACCAACGTGGGTTAGCGGTAATTCCCTGGTTTGAGTTTGGCTTCATGGCTCCAGAGGACTCCGAACTCGCCCGACTGCATCCTGATTGGTTAACCAGTCGGCAGGATAATAGCCAGGTCTGGATGGAAGGCATTCATCCTCGGGTGTGGCTGAATCCGTTTAAGCCAGAAGTGCAGCAGTTTATCCTTGACCTGGTGCTGGAAGTAGTCAACAAGTATGACATTGATGGCATCCAGTTGGACGATCACTTCGGGCTACCCTATGACTTTGGCTATGATGCCTACACCATGCAACTCTATACCCAGGAAAATCCCGGCAAAACGCCCCCGATCGATCCGCGTGATCCCGACTGGGTCAAATGGCGAGCCAATAAGATCACAGAATTTACCCGGCGATTATTTCAATCGATCAAAGCTCGCAAACGGCAGGTAATTTTCTCGTTATCCCCGAATGCCTATCCCTATGCCTACGACCATTCATTACAGGATTGGCCCACCTGGCAACAACAAGGATTAATTGAGGAATTACTTGTCCAAATCTATCGCGACAGTTTACCGTCCTTTATCGCGGAGTTACAGCGTCCGTCCCTTCAGGATGCCCGTCGGCGGATTCCGACCGGAGTAGGAATTTTGACGGGTCTGAAAGATAAACCTGTCCCAGTGCAACGGGTGCAAGAGCAAGCACAGGCAGTACGCCAACAGGGATTTGAAGGGATTTCATTCTTTTTCTATGAAACCCTGTGGAGCCGGACTGGAGAGCGAGAGAGCGATCGCAAAGCCGCCTTTAAATCGCTGTTCTCGCCCCCCTTGCCGCGCCCAAACCTTATGGCGAATTGGAGTCCGCCCGTTTAGTCGTTTCCCTAAGCGATCACCCGAAAATCGGACGCTTGTAGAGGTGTGGTGGATGAGTTAACCGACAGCGTGGCAAACCGTCCACCCGACCCAAACCCACAACAACTGCCATTCTGGTTATAGAACAGATCCCCCGTTGCCTGGTTAAAGACAATCCGGGCAACGCTGGCAGCCGCTAAACTCGCGCCGTCACAGGCAGAATTGATCACCGCAAAATCATCGGCAGTCAACGAATCACCCACCAGGCTGGACAACGCCGTAAAGGTGGTTCGACTCAGGACGATCGCATCCCCCTGAGTACGATCGAAGTCCACGATGGTATCAACTCCCAGGCTGCAAGGGTTGAATGCTGCGCCAGAGTCAAAGACAAAGCGATCGGCTCCTAGACCACCAATCAACGTATCCCATCCGGCTCCACCATTCAGCCAATCATTACCACCCCGACCGTCCAGCCAATCATTGCCACCTCTGCCTTCAATCCGGTTGCCTGTGTTAGTGCCAATCAAGCGATCGCAGCAGTCTGTTCCAATCAGGTTGAGCGGATCAATGGTGATAGTTACTGTTGCCTGAGCCATGCCCCCTTGCCCATCACTAATTTGATAGGTGAAGCTATCGGTTCCGGCAAAATCTAAACTGGCTTGATAGGTGAATGTGCCATCCTGATTGCGAACTAATGTGCCAACCTGGGGATTGGTAAAACCGTCGATCGTCAGTGGATCACCATCGGGATCAGAGTCATTGTCCAGCACTGCGATCGTCACGGCTTGCCCCTCCGTTACCCTTGCCTGATCATCGAGGGCGATCGGGAGATTATTCACCACTACAGGGAGATCATCATTCAGAATTGTGCCAAGACCTTGAGGAACTGCGATCGTCGCGCCAGCCGCATTACTCAGATTGACGAAGAAGGTTTCATCGGTTTCAACGTCTAAATCTCCCTGAACGTTGACCGTAATCGTTTGGCTGGTTTGCCCCGGAGCAAAGGTTAGGGTTGTTAAAGGAATAGCCGTGTAATCACTCGATGCGGTAGCAGAACCATCGATCGTTGCGTAGTCTACCGTGACGACTGAACTACTGGCAGTTGATAAGCTAACCGTAAAGGTAAATGCTGTGAGGTCATTGTTTCCTTCACTGAGGCTGACATTATCGATACTGATAGTCGGTAATGGCGGCGGGGGAGAATCAACGTCATTGTCCGCAATAGCGACGGTTGCCGTAGTAGCTGTACTCAGGGTATAAGAAGCACTACTGGTCAGCGTCAGATTAACCGTTTCATCGCCTTCCACGTCCAGATCATCAATGGGAGTAATGATGACATTGACCGATGACTGTCCGGCAGGAATGGTGACGGTTTCGGTGATTGCCGTGTAATCTGTGCCATTGGTTGCGGTTCCACCTACCGTGTAGCTAACGGTCAACGCTTGACTGGTATCCCCGGTACGAGTGATAGTATACACTCCTGGATCGGTTCCAGCTTCTGCTGCCGTCGGATCGGTGGCTGCGATGCTAACCGTGGGTAATGGTGGCGGGGGGACATCAACGTCATTGTCTGCAATAGTCACGGTTGCCGTAGTAGCTGTACTCAGGGTATAAGAAGCACTACTGGTCAGCGTTAGATTAACCGTTTCATCGCCTTCCACGTCCAGATCATCAATGGGAGTAATGATGACATTGACCGATGACTGTCCGGCAGGAATGGTGACGGTTTCGGTGATTGCCGTGTAATCTGTGCCATTGGTTGCGGTTCCACCTACCGTGTAGCTAACGGTCAACGCTTGACTGGTATCCCCGGTACGAGTGATAGTATACACTCCTGGATCGGTTCCAGCTTCTGCTGCCGTCGGATCGGTGGCTGCGATGCTAACCGTGGGTAATGGTGGCGGGGGAAAGTCGTTGTCTACAATCGTGAGACTTGCAGCAGCTACACCCAGGGTATACGCGGTACTACTGGTTAGTGTCAGATTAACCGTTTCGTCGCCTTCCACCTCTAGATCATCAATGGGCGTAATCGTGATAGTGACCGACGATTGTCCCGCAGGAATTGTCGCAGTTCCCGTCAGAGTAGGCGTGTAATCACTTCCATTTATCGCCGCCGTTCCACCGACGATGTAGCTCACAATCAAGGCATCAGTAGTATCCCCGGTGCGAGTGATGGTAAAGGTTCCGGGATTGTTACCCGCTTCTGAGACATCACCATCGCTGACACTCACACTGACGATCGGCAACGTCGGCGCAAAATCATCATTCACGATCGTGGTTGAGATCGGGCTACCGACGATCGCAGCGAGATTGGCTGGATCTGCAATAGTCAGCAGAATTGTTTCATCGTTCTCAATTTGGGTGTCACCCTGGATCGCGAGAGTAATGACAGCACTGGTGGCTCCAGCCGCAAACTGAATCGTGTTGCCAGAAACAGAAACTCCCGAGCCTGTAATGCCAACTAGCGTGTAATCTGTTCCTAACGTCGCTGAACCCGCCAGGTCAAAATTGAGAGTGCTGGCTTGGGTCGTGACTCCAAGGCGATTAATCACAAACGTTCGCAGCGTACTCCCACTGTTACCCTCCAGCACAGTTAGGGAGTCGGAAGCCGTCAGGGTATAGACCAACTCATCGTTGACGATCGTGCCTACCGCCACATTTGCAGTAGGATTAATCAGCGCATTAGTAGCAGAGTTTAAGCTAACGGTGAAGGTTTCAGTGGGTTCTAATTGCGTATCACCATTCACCAGCACCGTAACCGTCTGGGTCAGTGGTCCACCTGGTAAAAACGTCAGAGTCCCGTCATTGTCCTGGTAGTCATTATCTAATAGGGTAGCCGTCCCATCATTAGTGCTGTAGTTGACGGTAACGGGTTGCGTTGGTGAGGTAGACAGAGCCACAGTGAAAGTAAATGCTGTCGTTCCACTATTGCCCTCGGGCAAAGAAATCCCTGGAGTCGGAAGAATTGATACAGTTGGTGGAGCCGCATCGTCGTTGAGGATGCCTCCCAGACCAGTACTACGCCCGATCGTGTCACCGATCGGATTACTTAAAATCACATTGAAATATTCGTCTGGTTCAAAGGTGGTATCACCATTGACTAACACTGTAATGGTTTTACTCGTTTCTCCTGGCAAGAAATTGAGTGTGCCACTCGTCGCCACAAAATCTACACCGGGTGTGGCAGGGTTAGACGCTGCCAGGGCAGTTGTGTAATCAACACTGGCAGATCCAGTAGGATTCGTCCGTGTGACTGTAAAGGTGAAGGCGGTAGTCCCACTATTACCTTCACCGTTAAACACATCATTAATAAAAAATGCCATAGATAGCTCCGAGTCAGGGGTGAAGTGTGAGTGTCCAAAACTTAGCGGCTGGAACTTAGTGGCTGACCAAGCAAGCAGAAATCTGCGGTGGCTCTGGGATCAAACTCATCGTCATCCAGTGTCTACATCTCCCCAGTCACGTCCTGTCGGGATCGACCGATGCAGGGGATAAAGCTTTTTAGGTGATGCACAGAAATGTTGATTCTAAGCAGCTACCTGAGATAAAACTGACACCAGTAATTATTTTTATAAAGAGTTTGTTGCCAGAGTGAGGAATCTGGCAGGGCGACGATCGTCCTGGAGTACCTAAGGAGCAAGCGCTAATCCAGTGGCAATCAGGAACCCATTAAACAGGCTCCACGAATTACCAACTAAGTGTATACACGGAAACTGAATTATATATTTAACATGTGATAGCCAGGATGCTAGACAAATCCGAATTAGCTTTACTGAAATATTACTCAGTCAGGCTTGTCAAGCAAGTAGATTAAAGTTTCAGTAAATTTTATCAGTGATCTGATGAATAATATCTTAAGAGAGAAATCAGGTTCGTCGGATATTTAAACAACACCAATCCTGCCGTCGCCATAGGGTCGCTACAATCCAGCCGTTTTCTTCCAATGTGTCGGCAACGGGTTTCGCCTGTTCTAATAAAATGCCACTGAGAATGCCCCAGGTTTGCGGCTTGGTCAGGGCGGTCATTTGCGGAATTAAATCAATAATTACTTCCGCCAGAATATTACAGACGATCCCATCCACCGGACGATCGCTCATGGCAATTAAGCGATCGACACTCCCCTCTGCCACAATTAAGCGATCGGGCGCAACATCATTCAGCTCTCGGTTTTCTAACGCTGACTGCACCGCCAGTGGATCAGTATCGACGGCATAGACCTTTTGTGCCCCTAGAAGCAAAGCCCCGATGCCCAGAATGCCTGAACCACAGCCCACATCAGCAATAATCTGTTCTGAGGCATGGTCTCCGAGCCGCATTTCCAGGGCTTCCAGACAAAGTTGGGTAGTGGCGTGATCTCCCGTACCAAAGGCAACACCAGGTTCCAGTTTGATGATTAAGCGATCGGTCTGTTCCGGCAGCGGCAACCAGGCGGGATTAATTAAGAGGCGATCGCCAATCTCCTGTGGTTCCCAGTGTGCCTTCCAGCTACTTGACCAATCTTCCTCGTCAATCAAATCCCATTGAATGGCGGGAGCAGCCAAGCCAACACACAGGGCATCCTGACGCAGTAATAATCCCAATGCCGATAAATCCAGTAATTGTGCCTGTTGTTGGGGTAAGTAGGCACAGATCAGGCGGGAATAGCCGCTATTTTCACTGGACATGCCCCGGCAACCAAAATCCTCTAAGCGCCAGAAGATCGTTTCTTCCAGCATGGGGTCACACAAAATTTGAATTTCCCACCAGCTTGATGCCATAGCCCCGATCGCAATCCGTAATCACTAATTCATGCTCAGTTGTCAGAATAGGCGATTTTGGTCGGCTAACGAGCGATCGCCGCCGCAATATCTAAAATTTCGATCGCTTTCGTCATTGGAATGAACGTTCGCCTAAATGGCAAAGGGCGAACAACCGCTCGCCCCTAGCAAGGACATTTCTGAGAAAGGTATTATCCCTGTACGGGTTTAGCATTCGGCAGATCATCCCTGAGCCATGGCAAAGACGGTTGACCGAATGTCAAACTCCTACAATTTATGGGGATAAATGATTTTGGAGATGATCTCAATTCGCTTTACGCCATGACCCTTAGCCCGATCGCTACAGGGTAACGGTATAGGCATCACGGATTCCCGGCACTTTCATGATCTCCGCCAGAATGCCGTCTGGGAGAGGATCATCAATGCTAAGTACCATAACGGCATCGCCCCGCACGATCTTGCGCCCCACCTGCATACTGGCAATATTGACATTGAAACTCCCCAACAGGGAACCAATTTTACCAATGATCCCCGGCATATCGCGGTGGAGAGTAAACAGCATATAGCGATTTGGCGGCACGTTCACCGGGAACTCGTCCACACTGGTAATGCGAATTTCCGAATCCCCTAACAGCGCTCCGGATACCGAGTGTTCGCCCAAAGAGCCGGTTGCCGACAGGTGGAGTGATCCCGTGTAGTCCCGAATTGCGGCATCCCGAGTTTCAATCACATGAATGCCGCGTTCCTTGGCTTCCAGGCTGGCATTCACATAGTTGACCCGTTCTTGCAAGGCATGGGAGAGCAGACCTTTGAGTGCGGCGACCACGATCGGTTGGCTTTGGTTGGTTGCCAATTCCCCTTGCAGCCGGATATTTAAGGACTCGATCCGACCACCTGCCAGTTGGGCGACTAAGTTCCCCAGGGTTTCTGCCAGTTGCAGATAGGGGCGCAGTTGTTCCAACAAATCGGGACGTAGACCGGGAATATTCACCGCCGATCGCGCCGGGAGTCCCAGCAACACATCACGAATTTGTTCTGCCACATCGATCGCGACATTCACCTGAGCTTCTTCGGTAGAAGCCCCTAAGTGAGGAGTTAGCACCATTTCTTTGCCCAATTCCCGCAGGGAAGACTCACCCAACGGTTCAGAGGCAAACACATCCAGCGCCGCTCCGGCAATTCTGCCTTGCTTCAAAGCTTCCGCCAGGGCTGCTTCATCGACAATGCCGCCTCGGGCGCAGTTGACAATGCGAGCATTAGGCTTCATTTTGGCGATCGCATTGGCATTGATCAGATTAGTAGTTTCGGTGGTCTTGGGCAGGTGCAGAGTAATGTAATCTGCTTCCTGCAACAGAATGTCGAGATCAACCAGCCGACAGCCCAACTGTTCCGCTCGCTCATTCGACACGAAGGGATCATACGCCAGCAACTTCATGCCCATTGCCTGAGCCACGGTTGCCACATGGGCACCAATTTTGCCTAAGCCCACGATCCCCAGGGTTTTCTTATAAACTTCAACCCCTGTAAAGCTTTTACGATCCCACTTGCCCCCTTTCACGGATTGATTGGCGGCAGGAATGTAGCGGGACATGGATAGCATCATCGCTAATGTATGTTCGGCGGCAGCGATCGTATTGCCTTCAGGGGAATTGACCACGACGATCCCCTTACGGGTAGCTGCCATGACATCGACATTATCAACACCGACCCCAGCCCGACCAATAATCTTGAGATTTTGGCTGGCTTCAATTACCTCCTGCGTGACACGAGTCCCAGAACGAATCATCAAGGCATCATATTCAGGAATGGTTTGAATCAGTTCTTCGGGCGACAGGTTCGTTTTCACATCAACCTGGGCAACCTGCGACAGAATATCAATTCCAACCTGGTCGATCGGATCAGAAACAAGAACCTTAGGCATGATCAACAGATACGAGTGAACAAACAACAGGTAGCCCTATGCGGCAACAGTTAATTTTTGAGAGCTATAACAGGCGTGAATTAGCTACCGTAAATCAGTCAGGATAAACTCTCTCAAATTAAGACAGAGATTGCTATTGCCGATCGGTCAGGCTATTTACAATACGTTATTTCGGATCCCAATTTATTGAAACCGCCCGATTATTTTAATTAGTTCCAGCAATTCATCCCCCTCATCTTCCCCACCTGCCCCTTCCCCGCTCCTGTTACCCTAAATAGTGGTGCTGACTATAAATCAACGCGTAGGGTTATGAATTATCTAGTGGCTGTATTGAGCGATCGCATCCAGGCAGAAGCCGCTTACTCAGCCTTGGAGCAGGCAGAGTTACAGATGAGTAATGTGGCAATTTTAGGCAAAGGCTATCAAACTGCCGATGAGTATGGGTTGATTGATCCCAACAAACGTGCCAGTCAATTAGCCCGACTGATGTCATTCTGGTTGGTGCCGTTTGGCTTTGCGGCAGGCACGACGTTTAGCCTGATTACCAACCTCCATACCTTTGCCTGGGCAGGAGAAATTGGTAATCACTTGATTGGAGGTTTATTAGGGGCAATTTCTGGCGCGATGGGCAGCTTCTTTGTCGGAGGTGGCGTGGGATTGGCGATCGGGGGTGGCGATGCCTTACCCTACCGAAATCGGCTGAATGCCGGAAAGTACTTGATTGTGGTTAAGGGTTCCGAAACCCTGACGCGACAAGCCAGCAAAATTATTAAGCAGTTTGAGCCGGAGAATATTCAGGGTTACAGCGAAGACTAGAATTGGCGTGTCCAGTCCTGCCAGCGCTCGACCACGACTTTGGTTTGGGTGAAAAACTCGACGGCTTGCTGTCCCTGTCCATGCAGGTCACCGAAGAAGCTATCTTTCCAGCCACTAAACGGAAAGAACGCCATCGGTGCGGCAACGCCAATATTGATCCCAATGTTACCCGCTTCGGCTTCGTAGCGGAATTTTCGTGCCGCCGCACCGCTACTGGTAAATAAACAGGCCATGTTGCCGTACTGTCCCTGGTTAATCAGGGCGATCGCGTCATCGATCGTCTCTAAGTGAATCAAGCTCAATACAGGCCCAAAGATTTCGGTGTACGCCAGTTCGCTGGTGGGATCAAGGTTTTGCAGGATTGTCGGTCGAATAAAGTATCCCTGTTCATAGCCAGGGATCGCCGGATTCCGCCCGTCTACTAACACCGTGGCACCAGAGTTAGCTCCCTGCTGGATCAAATGGTGGATACGATCTCGACTTTGGGCGGTAATTACAGGTCCCATCTGTACCCCATCCTCCAGTCCATAACCGACTCGCCGGGATTGGGCAGTATCCGCGATCGCCTCCGTAAACGTCTGTTTGGCTGCCCCAACAGTAATTGCCACAGCAGCGGCTAAACACCGTTGTCCGGCACAACCAAAGGCGCTGTCTGCCATAATCCGGGTGGTTAACTCCATGTCCGCATCGGGCAGCACAATCACGGGATTTTTCGCCCCCCCCTGACACTGGGCCCGTTTGCCATTCGCCGCCGCTCGACTGTAGACGTAACGGGCGATCGGGGTCGAGCCCACAAAACTAATCGCCCGAATCGTGGGATGGTCAAGCATGGCATCGACTACGGTCTTCGCGCCATTCACCAGATTTACGACCCCATTGGGTAAGCCCGTTTGTTCCAGCAACTGCATGATCTGCTGTAGGGTGAGCGGCACTTTCTCTGAGGGTTTAATCACACAGGTATTGCCACAGGCGATCGCGTAGGGCATAAACCAGAACGGGATCATGCCCGGAAAGTTAAACGGTGCAATGATGGCTGTCACGCCCAAAGGTTGCCGGATCATGAACTCATCAATGCCTCTGGCAATGTCTTCCGAGTTGTAGCCCTGCATCAGCATGGGAATACCACAGGCAACTTCGACATTCTCGATCGCCCGCCGCAGTTCACCCCGAGATTCCGCCAGGGTCTTGCCACATTCCATCGTGATCGTGCGAGCCAGGGATTCCAGATGTTCTTCCAGTAATGCCTTGAGTTTGAACAGATATTGAATGCGATCGCTGGCAGGAGTGCGTCGCCAATGGATGAAGGCAGTAGCCGCCGCTTGCGCTGCCTGATCCACTTCACTGGCAAGCGATAGGGGCACAGTCGCTAGAACTTCCGTTGTGGCGGGATTTACGACCTCCAGAAACTCAGTGGTACTGGAAGCAACCCATTGCCCGTTGATGTAATTTTGCAGAACTGGAGACGAACCCATAATGGCGCTAGTTGATAGTGCGATCGTCCGTACAGAGCGGAACTGAACCCACCTATACTATTACTCGGCGTTCCCTTTCATCTACTGATTGCTTTATGCGGGTTGTGATTCAGCGAGTGCGATCGTCTCAAGTCCTGGTCGATGGGCAGGTGATCGGCAGGATTGGACAGGGGCTAAATCTGTTAGTCGGCATCACCGACACGGATACCACCGCCGAACTGGATTGGATGACACGAAAATGTTTGGAACTGCGGTTATTTCCGGCTGGGAATGGTGGTCGGTTCGATCAGTCTGTGCAGGAAATTAGCGGCGAGTTGCTCGTAGTTAGTCAATTTACCCTGTATGGCGATTGTCGCAAAGGTCGCCGTCCTTCCTTCGATCGCGCGGCGGCTCCGCCCCAGGCTGAAGCCTTATATAACCAGTTTGTCACCAAACTGCGATCGTCCGGGTTGCGGGTAGAAACGGGTCAGTTTGGTGTCATGATGCAGGTGACGATCGAGAATGATGGACCGGTCACGATCCTGCTAGAACGCGAGGCTGAACCCCACTAAGGTCGGACACGGCTAGCAAAATAATTTTGCGGATTTTCCGCCACCCAGCCTAAGTTTGATCGCGATCGCACTTCAAAATGCAAATGGGGAGTGGGAGAACTGGGCTGACCACTTGTGCCCACGGTGGCGATCGCCTGTCCCCGCCTGACGGTTTGCCCCGCTTTTACTTGCATGGTTCCCAGTTGGGCATAGCGCGTTTGCAACCCTTCGGCATGATTAATCACCACCAGATTGCCATAAGCCCCCTGCACTCCAGCAAAGGCAACGGTTCCATCTCCGACTGCCACCACGACAGTACCGGCAGCCGCTTCTAAATCAACCCCACTATGAAATGCCACTTTCCCCGTGGTAGGATGCACGACCCAGCCATAACCCAGAAGTTCGATCGCTGGAGTCGTCGTCTGTCCCCCTAAGGGCGATCCTGCCAAAATCCGCCGTTCCTGGGCTGAAGGAGTCGCATTAGGAGTCGCGATCGGGGACCAATTGACCCCCGGCACAAATACCACTCTGGGATTGGGCTGACACCCATTCACCTCAAACAACACATCAGGACGCACATTATATTGTTTCGCCACATCCTTGAGGGTTTGGTTGGCGGCAAGCTGAACCCGAATGCCGTTGTAAGGCGGAACTAAAATTTCACTACCGACAGTAACGTTGCCACCCCGTAAGCCAGGATTCATCCCCATCAGTGTGGCTGGAATCAGCTCATAGTTTTGAGCAATACTGGCAAGGGTTTCCCCCGCCGTTACCCGATGTCGAGTTAACCGAGACAGCACAGGCGGGGCACAGGTTGCCTGAGGAGAGGTTTGGGCGTGAAGTGGCAATGGCGACAGAGGGTGTTCAACCAGTATTTCCCCTAGCAACACAATTAGGCTCAATACTAGCAACCGATTCAGCTTCATAGGTCAGGTTTAAATTCAAGGAATAGGTCGTGACTGGCTCACTGTGGTTGAAGATTCCGCCCAGGCAGTCTAAGTTCCAGTTAGAGTAGGGTTAGGATGTCCGCTATTCTTTACTTACGATCATGTCGTTATCGTTCAAACAATTGGCGACCTATGTATCATTACTCATTATCGGGGGTGGTGCGGGATTGCTAGGAAGCCAATATCTCATTAGTCAAGGACGCTCTTCATCTAATCTATCCAATCCACCCCTCTCCCAACCGTTAATGGGGACGAACGATCGCGCGATCGCGTTAGCACCGGGTAGTAATAACAACGCTAACTTTATTGCGTTAGCGGTTGAGCAGGTTGGGCCTGCCGTGGTTCGGATTGATGCGGCGCGGCGGGTGTCGAGTGACCTGCCGGATGCCATGCGTAATCCCTTCTTTCGGCGGTTCTTTGGGGATGATATGCCCATGCCGAGGGAACGGGTGGAACGGGGGACAGGCTCTGGCTTCATTCTGGCGAATGATGGACGGATTTTGACGAATGCCCATGTGGTCGCCGGAACAGATTTGGTTGAAGTGACGCTGAAGGATGGGCGATCGTTTGAAGGGAAGGTGGTTGGTGCAGATCCGGTGACAGATGTAGCCGTGGTCAAAATTGAAGCAACGGGGCTACCGACGGCTAAATTAGGCAGGTCGGAAACCTTAATTCCCGGTCAATGGGCGATCGCGATCGGCAATCCCTTAGGTCTGGATAATACAGTCACCGCCGGAATTATCAGTGCTACCGGACGTTCCAGTTTTCAAGTCGGTGTCCCGGATAAACGAGTTAGCTTCATTCAAACCGATGCCGCGATTAATCCCGGTAACTCAGGCGGTCCGCTACTCAACGATCAGGGTGAGGTGATTGGCGTGAATACGGCGATTCGGGCAGATGCTCAGGGCTTGGGCTTTGCCATTCCGATCGAAACGGCTCAACGGGTTGCCGAACAATTATTTGAAAAGGGTAAAGTTGAGCATCCATTTCTGGGTATCCAAATGGTTGATTTAACGGCCGCGATTCGCAAAGAACTGAGTCAAGATAGTAACTTTAGACTGAAGATTAATCAGGATGACGGGGTGTTAGTGGTACGGGTGATTGAGAATTCTCCCGCCGCGCAAGCCGGGTTTCAGGAAGGAGATATTATTCAGAAAATTGATGGCAATGAGGTGAAGACTGCGGCTGATGTGCAACAAAAGGTAGAAGGAACCGCGATCGGCGAGGTGCTTCAGGTGGAGATTATCCGCAATGGACAACCTCAAACCTTACAAGTCAAACCAGGTGCTTTCCCGGCGGACAATAGTCGCTGATCACTGCCGTTGTTGGCAATTTGTTGCACACCTATTCACTCGATTACTCCTCTATGGCAGCCGCGAAAAAATCCAAGTCTGCACAATCACACCATTCCGCGACCGATCGCGTCGCTTACTCTGAGTTTGGCAACCCTGCCAATCCCAATGCCTTGCAGCGAGGTGTACCTGACCTACCTCCTAATCAACAAAATGTACGGGTCGAAGCGTCTAGCAAAGGACGTAAAGGCAAAACGGTCACGATCGTTCGCGGCTTTCAAGCCAGTGACGATACCTTAGCCGATTTACTCAAAAAGTTAAAAACGACCTGTGGCGCTGGCGGCACGATTAAGGACAATGAGATCGAAATCCAGGGTGATCACAAACAGAAAATTGTGCAGTTTTTGCTGCAATTAGGCTACAAAGCTAAAGCGAGTGGAGGTTAGCCGCAAACTAGCCTTTAGTATTGGTTGCCAGATTTGCGGTGGTTGACTGCGGTTACGCCCGTTGGCTCTAGCACCTTACCATTGTTAACAACCGCATACAGCAACCAGTGATCGCCACATTCCATCCGGTTCTGCACCGTACATTCCAAATATGCCAGGGCTTCAGTCAAAATTGGGCAACCATTGGTAGCTTCCGCTGTAGCCACATCAGCAAAGGGGTATTCTCCAGGCTCCCGCTGTTTGAGAAAATGGCGGCGGACGTTTCTGCCCTCTTTGAGAATATTAATGACAAACTGTTCACCGGGATGAATCAACAGTTCGGCGGCATGGTTTTTGGCAACCGCGATCGTCAGTCCGGGTGGGCTAAAGCTGGCTTGGGATACCCAGGAGGTGAGAAAGCCAAATTGTGTACCTCCCAGGTTGGCAGTGATCACACACAACGAACCGGGAATCCGCCCAACGGCCTGCCCTGTGCGATCGGTTTGGGCTTCGGCTGCCATTTGGCGAGGTGCATAGGCTTTTTTCGACTTTTTCAAGGTCTGAGCAAACTCACTGCCTGCTGCTTGACACTGCTGCAACACCTCGTCCGTGGGGGCAAACTTTACCCGAATTGGCTCAAACCCAAATGGATATCCGGCATCTTGCAGCTTACTTTCCAGCAAATCTACCGCTTCACCACTCCAGCCATAGGAACCAAACACCCCAGCCACTTTCGTCTTAGCCGCCGTAGACAGAATAATGCCTAATGCCGTCTGAATCTGGGTTGGCGCGTGACCTCCGAGTGTCGGTGAACCAATGATGAAGCCATCACATTGGTCGATCGCGGTAGTAATTTCGGCTGGGGTGGCAAATTCGCAGTTAATACTCTGAACTGCAACTTCCGCTTCGGTAATGCCCTGGGCGATCGCCTGGGCAACGGTTGCCGTATTGCCATAGGCAGAGGTGTACAGCAGGGCAACCCGGAGTTCCTTCGTTTGTTGTTGCTGACACCAGAGTTGATAATCCAGGGTCAAGCGACTGAAGCTATGGCGCACGATCGGACCGTGGGCAGGGGCATAGATGCGAGCCGGGAAGCTCGACAGCCGTTCCATTGCCGCCTCGACCTGTGGAGCTTGCACCGCATGGAGGCAGTTGAAATAGTAGGCTCGATCGGCTTCCAGCGATCGCCAGTGTTCATCCATCACCTCCTCATCACACACATGTGCCCCGAATAACTTGTCGGTATAGAGGATGCAAGTTTTCGGATCATAGGTACATAAAGCATCCGGCCAGCGCGGAGTCGGCACAAAACAAAATTGCAGTTCGTGCCCCATGCCTAAATCTAAAACCTCATCACCTCGAACGGGCTCAATCCGGAGTTCTAAGTCGGGAAATGCCGATTTCAGAGCGATCGCTCCTGGTTTAGAACAAATAACGATCGCTTGAGCCGCCAGTTCCAGCAAAACTTTGAGCGTTTCCATCCGATTGGGATTGACATGCCCCAGAATCAGATAGTTGAGTTTTTGGAAGTAAACCTGCTGGTGTAACTCCGTCACATAAATTTGCGTGAATGAGCCACCCGGCGGATCGATTAAAGCACTCTTACTGGCTTGAATTAAATAGGAATTGGCGGTCGTCCCTCGCTGACGGGCATACTCTACTTCAAATTTGAGGCGATCCCAGGTGCGCGATCGCAGGACAGTCGTGTTCTCACCAATCGGGGCAACTTGAACGTCGCGAGGTTTCACATCAGCCATACGGTTCGATCGGGGAGTAGGGTGAACAAGGAGTAGACCAGACGGAGTAGGACGGTTCAGTTGCATTGTAGGGGCAACATAGGGATGCCTGAGAACCAGCCAGAATGAGCCATTACCCAGTCGTCTGGTTTCAGTCTACGCCTTTTAGGGCATTGATTCCAGCTTAAGTTCAACGGTACTTATAAGTCATCAATTGTAATATTCTATTTATTTATCAATGTCATCAAAGATGGCAAAATGATACCCCCCTCACCTGCAACTGACAGGCAAAGGGGGGCAGTTTAACGCGATCGCAGAATATACCCTAGCAGTCCCTACAGAGTTTGCGATCGCAGACAGATTCGCTTAAGCCACCCAGTTACGAGCCACGACTTCTGCCAGGTCAACGACCCGTTGGCTATAGCCCCACTCGTTGTCGTACCAGGCCACCACTTTCACCATATCGCCACCCATCACCATCGTCAGGGCTGCGTCTACGATCGAGGATTCATCCGTCCCCGCATGGTCGCTAGACACTAGAGGCAGATCGCAATACTTCAGGATGCCTTTCATCGGACCTTCTGAAGCCGCTTTCAGCACCTCATTCACTTGTTCAGAGATGGTGCTCTTTTCAACCTGGACGACTAAATCAACGATCGACACATTAGGGGTGGGAACCCGCAAGGCAATCCCGTTCAGCTTGCCGCTCAGTTCCGGTAGCACCAGTGCCACGGCTTTAGCTGCTCCAGTGGAGGTTGGCACAATGTTCATCGCCGCCGCCCGAGCCCGACGTAAATCACGGTGGCTGGCATCCAGTAAGCGTTGGTCGCCAGTGTAGCTGTGCGTGGTGGTCATCGTCCCTTTGATGATGCCGAAGTTGTCATGCAATACTTTGGCGACGGGAGCAAGACAGTTAGTGGTACAGCTGGCATTACTAATAATGTTGTGCTTGTGGTGATCGTAGTCCTGATGGTTCACACCGACCACAAACGTGCCATCTTCATTCTTACCGGGTGCTGTAATCAACACTTTTTTCGCACCTGCATTCAGGTGTTTAGAAGCCCCTTCCTTGCTAACGAAAACCCCAGTAGATTCAATAATGAGATCAATATCCCAGGCTTTCCAGGGCAAGTTCTCGGGATTACGGTCGGATGTACACTTGATGACTTTGCCATTGACGGTCAGGGTATTCTCATCAGCCTGAATATCTGCATTCAGCTTACCCAGCATCGAATCGTATCTCAGCAGGTGAGCGTTCGTTCTGGGGTCAGAAGTGTCATTAATCGCAACTATTTCAATCTGGCTATCTTGCCTGGTTAGCCAGCAACGCATGAAGTTGCGCCCAATACGTCCGAAGCCGTTAATCGCTACTCTAATCACTGCGTCTTGCCCTCTGTCTACTAAATAGATACCGATAGTCAAACCCGATCATAAGGCGGTAGTGGAACCAAGTGCAATAACTGAATCAAGCGGGTACAACTGCCCAAATTCACTAAGAAAAGCTGGATCTAGACCAGTCATCGATCGTCGGATACCGGCTTCATGATGGGCTATCACTCAGGATTAGCCCCTCTGCTGAGGGCAATGTAAAGTTCCCTGACTCAGGGTTATCTCTGGCAACTACTTGCTTAAGCCTTTGTATCGTTATATTAACATAATGAGTAGGTATTTTAACTTATTTGTACAGATTATGAGCGACAATGTATGAGCGCACCGCTTCCGGTACCAGGTCGGCGATCGATTGTCCTAACTGGCAGCGTTGCCGAATCAAGCTGGAGGACACGGGAATGGGCGTGAGCGGGAGCAGATGCCAGCGCAGGTGCAGCGATCGCTGAGCTAGTTGCTGGCTGACGCAGTCAATGGTGGCTTTAACGTCGCCATTTCGAGGGGCAATCAGCCAGGTACATTGCTGAACCAGTTCTTCACAGCCCTGCCAATGCGGTAGGGTTTGGAACGCATCTTTGCCAATAATCCAATACCAATCCGTGTTGGGGTATTGGCGGTGCAAGGCTTGCCAGGTGGCAATGGCAAACGATCGCCCACCCCGCTGAGCTTCTAGATCGGATGCCAAAAATAACGGCTGATCCGCAATTGCCCGTTGTACCATTTCCAACCGATGCGGGAATGCTAGTAAAGTCTGTGGTTTGTGAGGAGGACAATACGTTGGTACCCAAATTATGCGATCGAGAGCCACCCGATTCAGTGCCGTTTCGGCAATCAAGCGATGCCCCCAATGCACTGGATTAAAACTGCCACCAAAAATGGCTACGGTATTCATGCTTCGACAGTAGCCGCCCGATTTAATGCACTGATAGAGATTTAGCCAACCCAATCCTGAGTCAAAGAAGTTACCGGATTGATGCCGCGATCGCGGGTGTTTAGATACTATCTAAACCAAATTCCACCGGGAAAATGGCAATTAACTAGCATAAGGCAGATGCGGAAAGACCTGGCAATTTGTTACTTACTGTTTACTGGCAATTTCTAGCCAAACCACAGGTTTTCCTAAACCATTAGATTAAACGAAAAAAATTGAAAGGGAGTGATATAACTTTCAGAACACTCAATACAACTGGGCAGACTCCAGAGCACAATTCCTCCAAAGAGGTGCAAAACCATCGCATTGTGAGGAGAAATATGGTCTACACCAAATTTGAAACCTAGACAATATATGCACCAGAGCAAAATCTGCCTAGAGCAATAAATCCTTAACCAGGCGGTATGCCGAAAAGGTAATTCTTGATATGATAACGCGTGAGAATTGGTACGGTGTGGTGTGTGAGGATCTCAAGATGCCAAATTCTGTCGATTTCGGCGGCAGACCGTTTCACTTTATTGGTATAGGTGGAATTGGAATGTCAGCACTGGCGTATGTACTTGCTAAACGCGGGTTGCCTGTGTCTGGCTCAGATTTACGCCTCAGCCACATTACACAACGGCTGCAAGAAAACGGAGCCCATATTTTTTGGAGCCAAGAGCCAGCCAACTTAGAGTTTTTTCAATCTAAGACAATTACGGCTCAACCCGTCGCGGTTCCTACCGCACGATCATTGACTGCATCAGTTGAAACCAGGGTGTCTAAACAACCTGAGGTGAGCTATTCCCGATCAGTCTCAAAACTACCTCAGGTGATCTGCTCAACCGCAATCCACTCAAACAATGCCGAATATCAAGCGGCACTTGAGTTAGGCTGTCCAATCTTTCACCGTTCCGATGTCCTGGCCGGCTTAATGCAGGACTATCAAGGCATTGCTGTTGCTGGAACTCATGGTAAAACCACAACCAGCAGTTTAATTGGCTACCTAATGGTACAGGCGGGACTCGATCCCACGATCGTCGTGGGAGGCGAGGTCAATGTCTGGCAAGGCAATGCTCGGGTTGGGCAAGGCTCCCATCTGGTGGCTGAAGCCGATGAGTCGGATGGGTCTTTAGTGAAACTAACGGCTCAAATTGGCATTATTACCAATATTGAACTCGATCACCCCGATCACTACAGTAGCCTGGATGAAGTCGTCGAGATCTTCCAAACCTTTACTCAGAATTGCCAGACGGTAATTGGGTGTTTGGACTGTCCGACGGTGCGCGATCGCTTACCACCCACGATCAGCTATAGCCTTGACCCCAACCGGGGCGCTGACTATACCGTTGACTGCATTACCTATCGGGCAGAAGGAACGATCGCCAGAGTCTGGGAACGGGGAGCAATTCTGGGTCGGCTCAATGTCAAGCTGCTGGGTCAACATAACCTGAGTAACGCCTTAGCGGCCGTAGCGGTTGGGCGATTGCTCGGTCTGGAGTTCTCTGTGATTGCCCAGGCGATCGCCATCTTTGAAGGGGCGCGGCGACGGTTTGAGCGGCGCGGCGAATACAACGGCATCCTATTTGTGGATGACTACGCCCATCACCCCAGTGAACTCCGGGCGACCTTAGCGGCTGCCCGACTGCAAATCCAAGATACGCCTGTCTGTCCCTGGAAACGAGTCGTCGCAATTTTTCAGCCCCATCGCTATAGTCGTACCCAAACCTTTTTGGCGGAGTTTGCCGAAGCGTTTGGCGATGCCGATATGGTCGTCCTCAGCGATATCTATAGTGCCGGTGAACCGAATCCGGGTAACTTAACTGGCGAGCAGGTTGCCAGCTTAGTGGCGCAGCACCATCCTCAGGTTTACTACCAAGCTTCTCTCCCGTCGATCAGCCAGTTCTTAAGCCAGGTGCTGATGCCAGGGGATATTGCCCTATTTTTGGGAGCCGGTAATCTCAATCAGTTGATTCCAGAAGTGATGGCGTTTCACCAAGGGATTGAGCAGAGCCTATCTCAAACTTGGTGTAACCAGGCTTGATGGTAAAACTGCACACTGATTTGAGTAATCTTGACGAACCAGAACCGATTAACAGGTTTCTGAATATTGGGGCATAATTGCAGCGACTTCACTATGACTCTCTCATTCAACCCTCCTAAAGTGGCATCCTCTGACGCAGCCAGTTTGCAGCCGAAAGTGGCTAAACTTCCAAGACCAGCCAGCACAACACTTTCTAATGTCCAGCAAATTCGCCTACCCGGTACAGACTGCCTGATCAAAGCGCAAGTTTCTCTCGCGGCGTTCACCTCCTTTCGAGTCGGCGGGCCGGCCGAGTGGTATGTTGCCCCGCAACACCTCGAAGAGTTGCAAGCCAGTTTTGAATGGGCGTATAGCCAACGCTTGCCGATTACCCTGCTCGGGGCTGGCTCAAATTTACTGATCAGCGATCGCGGGCTGCCTGGGCTAGTCATCAGCACCCGACGACTCCGCCGTTTGGAATTTAACGCCGACTTGGGGCAGGTTACAGTCGGGGCAGGAGAACCGATTCCCAGGTTAGCTTGGCAAGCCGCCGATCGGGGTTGGCAAGGCTTGGAATGGTCGGTCGGCATTCCGGGCACTGTCGGAGGAGCCGTGGTGATGAATGCGGGTGCCCACAATAGTTGTACGGCGGATTATCTGGTCAATGCTCAGATTTTGCTGCCGAATGGCACCACCAAACTCCTGACTCCAGCCGAGCTCAACTATCAATACCGTACCTCGGTGCTGCAAGGCAAAGATTGGTTAGTCACCCAAGCCACCTTCCAATTGCACCCAGGAGCCGACCCCGCCATCGTGACGGCGGACACCAGCCAACATCTGAATCAACGACGGGCAAGCCAACCCTATCACTTACCCAGTTGTGGCAGTGTGTTTCGTAACCCGGATGCCTATAAAGCGGGCTGGTTAATTGAACAAACGGGGCTAAAAGGGCATCAGATTGGCGGGGCACAGATTGCGCAACGTCATGCCAACTTTATTCTCAATTGTGGGGGAGCTACGGCAACCGATATTTTCCAACTGATCCGGCATGTGCAGCAACAGGTGGAAAAGCATTGGGCACTGAGGCTAGAGCCTGAAGTGAAGATTCTGGGTGAGTTCCAGGCGGCTTAAGTAGCGCTCCAGCAAATTTGACAAAAAATGACCCTGCTTCGATCGGCAGTGTCATAATGAAACCATTGGTTGTGTACACTCAACTCGTACCTCATTCATAAAATACGTATGGCACAAGGACAGGGATTTGGCTTCGGTCTCGGCAAAATGAAAGAGCTGACAGAAGCCTTTAAAAAAGCTCAACAGGTTCAAGAAGGGGCTAAGCGCCTTCAGGAAGAACTAGAGCAAATGGAAATCGAGGGTGAAGCTGGTGGTGGGCTGGTGAAGGTTGTCCTCAGTGGCAACCAGGAACCACGTCATGTCAGCATTTCACCAGATGCCCTGAAGGAAAGTCCAGAAACGGTCTCTGACCTGGTGTTGACAGCCATGCAGAATGCCTACCGCAAATCTACAGATACCATGCGGGAAAAAATGGAAGAACTGACCGGTGGGCTGAATCTCCCAGGGCTATAGTCATTGGCTCTCTAAAGGCTAATTCTGGCAGGTTGGTTTGCCAGTTGCCCAGGATTGTTTGAAGGCAAATATTCCCGATCGCTTCTTTAGCTGGTCGAAGTAATTCCGTCAGCAGCACAAAGGGCTGAGTATCCGATCGTCGATCGCCGATTCTCAGTTCTTTGTTTTGCAGATGTCGTTGTTGTTACACCACCCAAACTAGAGATTACCGATGTCCTACAAATTACTGTTTGTTTGTCTGGGAAATATTTGTCGTTCTCCGGCGGCAGAGGGCATCATGAATCATTTGATTGCCCAGGCGGGGTTGAGTGAACAAATTACCTGTGACTCCGCCGGTACTTCCAGTTATCACATTGGCAGTTCTCCCGATCGGCGTATGACCGCCGCCGCCCACCAACGCGGCATTCCCCTCTCCAGTCGGGCTCGCCAATTTCATGCCGATGATTTTGCCGCATTTGATCTCATTCTGGCGATGGATCGAGATAACTATGCCGACATTTGCGCCCTAGACCCCAGTGGCAAGTATCGCGATCGCGTCCGGTTAATGTGTGATTTTTGTACCCATCATTCCCTCCGGGAAGTCCCCGATCCCTATTACGGCGGGGCAGAGGGATTCAATCAAGTCATTGATCTATTAATGGATGCCTGCACCGGACTGCTAGAGGAAATTAAGCCCCAGTTAGCCCTGCGTCAACCCTAAATCCGGCTTCAGTCCACTAAATGGTGATCCATCGCGAACCGGACGAGTTCTGCCCGGTTATTGGTATCTGTTTTGCGCAGGAGATTACTGACATATTTCTCGATCGTGCGCGGGCTGAGATGCAGACGATCGCCAATCTGGGTATTGGGTAAGCCATCGGCTAATAACCGTAATACCTCATTCTCCCGTTGAGTCAGGCTGGGCATCGAGGGCAGGTGAGAGCTAGCCGGTTTGACGCTGGCAGCAGAGGCGACGGGTTGAGCCGTAACTTCTAAGGAACGGGAACGCCATTCCATCTCAATCATCTGGAGCCGTTCCAATAGATTGCGGACGACGGCTCCTAGTTCTTGCAACTCAAAGGGCTTTGGCAGATAAACATCACACCCTAACTGGTAGCCCCGAATGCGATCGTGCATGTCGGTACGAGCCGTGAGAAATACAACGGGAAGCAAGCGCAACGCTGGACTTTGCCGCACCTGACGAACAAACTCATAGCCATCCATTTGGGGCATTGTGATATCTGTAACAATCAGATGCGGGTGATACTTTTCCACCAGGTTCAAAGCATCTCGACCATTTTCAGCCGATACCACTAAATACCCTGCGGCTTCCAGGTAATCCCCGATTGATAAACGCGTTCCTAAGTCGTCATCCGCTACCAGGATCGTCAAAGGCATGAGAAGCAAGCCATCCGTACTGTTCATGAATGCAACGGAATCAAGCCAATTCAGAAATCTCGATATTCTATGACTTGAATTCCTACTTGAATCATTGCGTTATCTATATTTTCCATTCCTGCCCAACGGATAAATCATAGCTATTCTACACCCGTAGAAAATAAGCGTTCCTGAAGTCGCTGACTATAAAAACAATTGATTATACATTTAATGATTAATTGAACTGCCTGATACTGACGGCAGAACACCGGGAAGAAAAATGGCACTTGACGTGCTCCACCCTAAATCACATACCTGTACTCTAACCCAATCTTTAGGGTAATTGAGTCCAACCCCCATCGGAAAAATTTTCCCTGGGTAGCGGCGTACCAAAGGCATTGGCGCGATCAGCTCAGCAAACAGGAAGTCCATTAACGCCCCATATCCCGCTTGAGTTGTTCTAGCTCCTCTTCCGCCTCCCATCGTCTGAACTGTTGTTCTAATGAGTCAATGTTACGAAAGCTGCGATCGGCGGTACTGGCGGTCCAGGTAGTATTATCCCACTGGCTACCCGTTTTTGCAGTCGCCCGAGCGGCTTGAGATTCGGCAACTTTTACCTGTACTTCCTTGCGGCGTTGTTCAATTTGTTGTTGCAGCCCATGGGTTTGTTTGATCCGCTCCTTCAATACCTCCATTTGTCCCCATAGTTGATTGCCCTGACGCAATAACGTTGCCTCATGCTGCTGAGCCGGTTCCGCCAGATCTAATCGTCCCGCCGATTGCGCCTTCTCAATCCGAATATGCCAGAGTTGAATTTCGCGAGCCAGCGCCAAAATTTCATCCTGTAACCGCTTTTCCTGCATTCGCAGATCCGTCATTAGTCGCAGGGTTTCCTCTTCCTGTTCCCGCAATTTCTCCTCTAAAACCAATAATTCTAGATGCGGATTGTTGCGGAGAAACTCTTCCAGGCGTGTTTCGAGAAACCGACTGAAATCGTCGAATAAACCCATAGCAGAACTCCCAATATCAGTGTTAGGGCTAGCGAATTAAGATAGTTCACTAGATTAGTGATAACTCAACCCTAGCAACTTCTAAAAGCTCTGACCGATAAACACCGATCGCACTTCGCCATTGCGGCGAATAATGGCTTGATTTTTCGAGATTTCTACGAGCGTCCATCCACTCGAACTGATACTCTCGCCAACCCGATAGCGCTGAGTCACTCCATTAATTTCCACCAGAGCCGCAGAATCATTGCCCAAGTCCATTACGCCAACTAACGTGCGGGGAACGGCGGCAGTTACAGTTGATGGGGTGGGAGCAGTGGACGGCTTGTTGGCTGGAGCCGTGGGTGAAGATGGCAATCGGATCGCGGAACTACCACCTGGCAACGGGGCGATCGAGCTACCGGGTTGCAACAAATTCGGTGGGAGTTGATAGACCGGCACATACACCCGCTCTAAACCCGTGGGAATGCGCCCTGTCAGGGTGGCAGTGGTATGCGGTGAAATGGCTGGAGTCCCTGGCACAGACACCGGGGGTAGGGTAGTACCGGGTTGCAGTGCCGTAGGTGACAAGATCGTGCTGCCAGGAGCCGTTGAACGCTGGTCGATCGTCTGGAGCGATCGCTGCATATATTCGGCAAACTCCCGATCGTTGACCGTGGTTGGATTGACTGGAGACGGTTGCGGCACTGCCGTTGTGACTACCGTTGCCTGTTGTTGTGTTCGTTGGCTAATTAACCAGATTGCCAAGGTTACCAGAATGGAAATACAACCCAATCCCAACAAGAGGCGATCGTAGGAACGACCCATAGGACGAGGACTTGCCACTGGAGCCGATGCTGGTTCCGGGGATGACTCAACCACCGACTCCCGCAGTTCTGGCTCCCCCTCTGGGAGTGGTTGAATCATTGACGGGAGCACCAGTTGCGACGACGGGCTTGCTACTGGCGGGGAGGGTAGTGGTGGCGCGATCGCAGGTTCTTCTAGGGGTGGATGACGGTCTTGGATTGGATCAGGGTCTAGAGCCGGATTGGGTAACGACGGATTTCCCCCGTTCAAAAACCGCTCAACTTCCTCGAACAGATCATCCATCAAGTCATCCGCATAGGATTCAACGGCAAAGCCTAAAGGCTCTGAACCAAAATCCGCCTCGGATCGAAGCCTTTGCTGTTCAGCTTCAGTAGGTGGGCGATCCGAAGGGTGAAGAAGACCTGGATTGGTGCTGGCATCCTGAGACATAGGCTGCTCACTGAAAAATATCAAACGCACGACTGAAGTATAGAGGATTCGGAGCCGTTGGGAGCAGATTTCTGTACGGCTAGAGCAAGTAGATGCGGCTGATCCCTGTATCTAGTGGTTAGAGAAATGGCAAGGAATGATTCAATTTAGCAATAGAATGCCGAAAAACCCGATATCTGGGCTGAATGTTAGAAAACTATAGAAAAGCCATGCCTGCCAAAACTGCTGATTCCGTATGCCAAAGTATCAATCATCACAGGTTTGACCGACCCAGTGGTTTGACCGACCCAGAATGGAGCGATCGCGCTTTTGCCAGGGCAGCAATGCCGGATACTCGAATCCCGTGTCGCCGCAGGGTTTGAGCTGCCGATCGTGCCGTTGCCCCCGTCGTATAGATGTCATCCAGTAATAAGACTGCGCCCGTAGGGGGGTGCTTTAACCAGGCAGTACCCAGACTGAAGGCATCGGTTAGATTTTGGCTACGATCGCTAGCAGAGAGTTGAAACTGCGCTTCGGTAGAGCGCGAGCGCACCAATCCACAACGGTTGAGCGGTAAGCCCGTCAGGTCACAAAAATGTTCGGCTAAAAGTTCTGCTTGATTGAAGCCACGGCTCCGTTGTTTGTCGGCATGGAGCGGAATGGGCACCACGGTAAGGTGCGGTTTAGCTGGAGAGGTATGCGTTAACCAGGCTTGGGCTAACCACTGCCCGAGTAAACCTGCCAGTTCGGGATGATTGTCATATTTCAAAGCCGCGATCGCCCGTTTCAAGCTCCCCTGATAGCTTCCCCAAGCCAAGATCCTTAAAGACCATGGCTCCAGGTGAGTGATCTGCTCTGAGGCGGGTAGTTGACAGTGTTCAAGCTGGCGTTGGCAAGCCGGACAAACGGTTTGAGCCGTTGATCGCTGACATAGGGGGCAGGTCGTTTCCAAAAAAACTCCTAGCCACCGTTGCCAGTGCTGGCTCCATACTTTCATGCTCATCGATCGCGACTATACCTAACTTGGGTTGAATTCGCTAATGCTTCTTCAGAATGCCCACTTGAACCGCTTGGCGATCGTTCAATGTCAGTACCGATCATGGATTTATCGTGAGAAAAGTCTGTGACTGCTCCCCAAGACTTCTAAGATTGACTCATATTGAAGATTGACTCGACTCACGGTAACTGGTGGCAAACGTTTATTGGCTTCTCCAACTTCAGCCTGAACATCACTCGATCGTGGGTGGTAAAGCATTTAACCTGGGTTATTTGCTCCAGAAAGGATTTCCAGTGCTACCGGGCTTTGTGATTTCAGCACAGGTATTACGAGATTTTCTGGAAACTATTGAGTGGTTAGAACCGTTATTTGCCGATTTATCCCATTCTTCCCTCCGGCTGGATATTGAAAATTCCCAACAACTCCAGACCATTGCCCGCCAAATTCGCCAGCAAATTTATACAGCCACCCTCGCACCCTCTTTATTAACTGAGTTAGTCACAGCCGTAACCGATTTAGGTTGTTCGACGCTAATTTTGCGTCCCTCGATGGCAATGCAGACCAATGGCCGCTTGGGCAAGGACAAATTCCAGACCATATTGCCACTCAAAGCGTCTGGCTTAGTAAATATGCAGGTCTGTCGATCGGATCAAGCCAGTTTGGCACAGGGACTGAAACACGTCTGGGCAGATCTGTTTGGGGCAAAGAGTTTGTTTTACTGGCAACGATCTGGCATTCATTTGCAGCAGGTGAACTTAGCCGTATTAGTCCAACCAATTCACCCGGCGATCGCGGCTGGGATTGTGCAAACGCACGATCACCTGATCGAAATTCAGGCAACCCCCGGTCTAGGCATGGCAATCACCTGGGGGGATGTGGTACCAGACTTTTATCAAGTGCAGGCGGAGACGGGCAGCATTCAAGTGCAACAGTTGGGGCAAAAGACGATCGCCTACCGTCCCAACGCTGATCCTCACGAAACTCCGACCGGATTGCAATCCTTTTTCCTGGAGAACGACCAACAGCAACGGTATGCCCTGGAAGATAGCCATTTGCAGGAGGTGATTCAGTTAACTCAAGCCGTCAGCGCTGAAGTCGGGGACTGTCTGGAACTGGAGTGGACATTGCAGCGATCGCCCCATATCTGTCCAGCGTTATGGCTGACGCAGGTTACGCCCCAGTCTGCCGCGATCGCGAGAACCAAAACGGCAATCTTCCTCAACCCCCTGGAGAGCCTTACAGTTCGCTCTATTGTCTCTGAGATTGTTCCCCCAACCGAACCAACTGAAGCGCTCACGGCTCCTGCGCTCGTCACCGGACTCGCCGCCTCACCGGGACAGGCGATCGCCCCAGCCACCGTTATCCGCGATCTCAATCAACCCGTCAATCACATTCCGGCTGGCACCGTATTAATTGCTCCCACCATGCCACTGAACTGGATTCCCCTACTGAGGCAGGCGGCGGCGATCGTCACCGAACAAGGGGGGATGACTAGCCATAGTGCCATTATGGCGAGAGAACTCCAGATTCCCGCTGTTGTGTCTGCCACCGGAGCCACCCAACGGATTCACACCGGGGAGCAGATTGTCGTTGATGGCAATACTGGAACCGTGTATCGGTTAGCGGAAACCGATCCCCCGATCGTGGCGGAACTAATGCCGATCGCGCCCCACCGCCTCAGCCCTTTAGCAGAGACAAGCCGTGTTCGCCCTGCGATCGCCACCCGACTGATGGTGAATTTGAGTCAGTTAGACGCGTTGCAGTCCATCTCGGCATTGCCAGTGGATGGCGTGGGCCTGCTGCGATCGGAATTACTGGCAGGTCAGTTGCTAGAAGGACAGCATCCTCAATGGTGGTTGCAACAGGGACGAGCAGCGGAATTCGTCGATCGCATGGCAACGGCAATTTGCCAATTTGCTGCCGCCTTCATGCCCCGTCCGGTGGTGTATCGATCGCTAGATTTACGTCGCCATGAATTTACTCACACTGCCTTGCCCGAAGCATCCCCCCCGGAAAGCAACTCGATCGTAGGGCTCCGAGGCACCCTCCAGTACATGACCGATCCCAGCTTATTTGATCTGGAATTGGTTGCCTTAAGGCAAGTCCAGCAGTCCGGTTATCCCAATATTCAGTTAATGCTGCCCTTTGTACGACTGGTAGAAGAGTTTACCTTTTGTCGGCACCGGGCAGAACAAGCGGGACTGACGCAAATTCCCCAATTTCAACTTTGGATCATGGCAGAAGTGCCCTCGATCTTATTCTTATTACCGGATTATGTACGGGCAGGAGTCCAGGGGATTGCGATCGGTTCCAATGATCTGACTCAGTTATTGTTAGGCATCGATCGCGATAGCACTCAACCAACGGATCTTTATACGGCTCGTCATCCGGCAGTGCAACGGGCGATCGCACATCTCGTTCAACAAGCTCGCCAGCTTCATATTTCCTGCTCTATTTGTGGTCAGGCTCCGGTGCAATATCCGGAGATCATCGATGATTTGGTGCGTTGGGGGATTACCGCCATTTCCGTAGAACCCGATGCGGTAGAACCGACGTATCAAGCGATCGTCCGAGCCGAACGGCGGTTACTGTTGGAATTAGCCAGACAGCGATCGCGGCATGACCTATAATTCCATCGTTCTGCTTGCTCAGAGCCTACTGATACTTCACGGCTGTACCACTGGTCGCCACCATTAACATGCTGCCACCGTCGCCGATGGTGATGTTTTCATAGTCAATATCAATCCCGATCACCGCATTAGCTCCCAGCGATCGCGCGGCTTCAATCATTTCGCGCATGGCAATCTCCTTCGCCTCGCGCAACGATTTTTCATACATCCCCGATCGTCCACCCACAATATCTCGAATACTGGCGAAGAAATCGCGAAAAATATTGGCTCCTAAAATCGCCTCACCACTCACCACCCCGTAGTAAGCCACGATGGTTTTGCCTTCTAGCGAGTCGGTGGTAGTGACAATCATAAAACCCTGTCCTGAAAGTGATAGTGACGGTGTGAATCACGTAGCAGAGATGACTGAGCGCATTTGAAAAATTATCCGGATGCGATCGATACGTCCTCGAAAGGTAAGGGTACTTGAAGCTTCTCGTTACGTCCATCTGCACCAGGCAGTAACTCTGGTCAAGATTCATCTCCCTAAGTACATACCACAGCATTTCCCCAAATTCCGTAAAGCAACTGAAGCCGTCGGAGTGTGGAGCGGGGAAGGGGGAAGCTGTGTCAATTTCTTGGGGACATGAAGCGGTGACTGATCGTGACCTGGAGTTCAGAAGACAACCTGTACCGATTCTGATTGCTCTACACACCAAACATCCTATGAAAGCGAAATACTTACTATTGTTTGCCGCTTCTCTGTTGTTGATTGGGTCATCGCCCTCATTCAGCGCTCCCATTCAGGTGGCGATCGAGTCCAGACAACTGGCGGACAATGGTAATCAGGTTTATCAGCAGGTTAATCCGGCAGTAGTAACGGTATTTGCGGGTCGCGAGATTGGTTCGGGTAGTATTGTCAGTTCAGATGGTTTGGTGATTACCAACAACCATGTGATCCGGGGATCGCAAAATGGTTACGTATTCGTCCGCACTGCCACCGGCACCCGGTATCCTGGTCGGGTGATCGCCACCGATGTGCGGAAAGATTTGGCACTGATTCAACTCGATACACCAGAGCTACTCCCTACAGTTCAATTAGCCAGTAGCAGCGTCCAACCGGGTGAGCCAGTTTATGCGATCGGCAGTCCCTACGGTCGTCCCGGCGTGATGACTACGGGTAGCTTTAGTCGAGTGCGGGAAAATGGGGATCTGCAATCGCAAGTGATTCTGCGTCCCGGCAACTCCGGTGGTCCCTTACTGAATGCGCGGGGCGAAATGGTGGGCGTGAATAAAGCCATTCTTGATTCCCGACGTGGCAATACTGGCATCAGCTTCGCCACCAGTGTTGCAGCCACCCGAGCCTTTATTGAAGGCAATCGTCCGGGACGAGTTGCTGTCGCCCCACCAAGCTATACGCCTCGCCCTAACACAGAACCCAATCCCCTCCCCAATCTGCCGGTGCATCAACCGATTGAGTCAGCCAGCGATCGTCCCATCCGCCGCCAACTGACGAATGAAGTTGTGATCCCGGAGCCGACCTCTGGAGCCGGTTTACCCTCGTCTGTGCCGACTAATGGCCGTTTAGGGGTGATTATGGACACCCGCACCTTAGTAATTCAACAGGTAGAAAACGGTTCGATCGCGGCGAATTGTGGTTTACAGCCCGGAGATCAATTGCTGGAAATCAATGGCAGTCGTCTGGGCAGCTTCCAGGATTTGCTGCAATTTATGAGCCACCCGCCGCGCTATGCTCAATTCACGATCAGCCGTCAGGGACAACCTACCACTGTCGCCGTCAGATTTTAACTGAAGCCAGCCAACTCTGAGAATCTCTCCAAAATCCTGATGGACTGGTTAGGATGGGGGATGAAGTAAATCCGAATTGGGTTTTGAGGGCAGAGGTTGAAGCATGAAAGGTTGGCGTGGGTTAACGACGATCGCCGGGATAACAACCGTAGTCACTCTAGCGATCGGTGGGCATCAGTCCAGCATGGCTCAGGATAACAATGGCTGCTATATGGTGATGCCCTCTGGCAGTACGGTTAACCTGGATCGACTCTGTGGCAGTGGTGGCAGTAGTGGCAGGAGCAATGCGCCAGAAACTAACAATTCCGCCGCCAAAAATGTGTATACCGCCCGGATTAAATATCGCTTGTCCGGTACTCCGGTGATCGATGTCACCTTTAATGGATCTCGTACCTTCGAGATGATTCTCGATACAGGAGCCAGTGGTACATTAATTACCCGATCGATGGCCAATGCCCTCAGCGTCACCCCATTCAATCGCGGCATCGCGACGCTGGCAGATGGCAGAGCGGTTGCCTTTGATATTGGTCGAGTGACCTCGATCGCCGTCGATGGGGCTGAAATTCGGAATGTCCCCGTTGCGATCGCCGATCGGACTAACATTGGATTACTCGGTCATGACTTCTTTGGCAACTATGACGTGAAGATCAAGCAAGATGTCGTAGAATTCTACCGACGCTAAGTAGATCAACCGAACTGATTATGCCCCGATGGACGTTTTCGCTGTTAGTGCTGGGCTGCCTGACCTTACCTTTGGCGGCCTGTGGTGATGATACTGGGCAAAGTGGAACCGGGGGGCAAGCGGCTGGGCGACTCGCCAGAGTCCTCAATCGTGGCAGTCTGGTGTGTGGAGTCAGTGGAGAACTGCCGGGATTCAGTTTTGTCGGGCAGGATGGCAAATACTCCGGTCTGGATGTGGATGTATGTCGGGCAGTTGCCGCCGCCTTATTTGATAATCCCGATGCCGTAGAGTTCCGGAATCTCAATGCTAAAGAGCGGTTTACGGCGGTGCAAACGGGGGAAGTCGATATTCTCAGCCGGAATACCACTTGGACAGTCAGCCGTGATACCTCGACGGGTCTAGATTTTGCTCCGGTCGTGTTCTTTGATGGCCAGGGCATTATGGTGAAACGAGCCAGTGGCATTAAAACCCTGGCAGATTTAAAGGGCAAGTCGATCTGTATTCAGACCGGAACGACGACGGAGCAAAACTTAACCGACCAAATGCAGAAGCGGGGGATTCCCTATAAACCTGTGGTGTTTGAGGATGTGAATACTACCTTTGCCACCTATGCAGAAGGTCGGTGTGAGGGAGTAACTGCCGATCGCTCCCAACTGATCTCCCGCCGCACCGCCTTTCCCCAACCCAATGATCATCTGATCCTGGATGAGGTGCTATCTAAGGAACCCCTGGCTCCAGCAACGGCAAATGGCGACTCTGCCTGGAGTGATGTGGTACGGTGGAGTGTTTTTGCCTTATTCGAGGCAGAAGAATTGGGCATTACGTCCAGAAATCTGGCGCAGTTTAATACCAGTAAAGATCCATCCGTCCGGCGGTTTCTGGGATTAGAAGGGGAGCTAGGCAAAGGCATGGGGGTGTCCAATGATTTTGCGGCTCGGATTGTCCGGCATGTCGGGAACTATAGCGAAATCTACGATCGACATTTAGGGCCCCAAACTCGCCTCAACTTACCCCGAGGCGAAAACAATTTGTGGACAAACGGTGGGCTGATGATCTCGCCACCCTTCCGCTAGAGTCCAGGTGTCATTTCGCTATTGTCGTCTAGGTTAATTATGGAATATTGCATCCTGGGTCTTGATCCAGGATTAGCCACATTAGGGTTTGGAGCGCTGCAATGCCAGCGATCGACCGCCGGTAGCCGCGAGGCAGCCCAGGTGATGCCATTAGATTATGGGGTAATTCGGACTCCAGCCCATACGGATATTGGCGATCGCCTCTGCATGATCTATGAGGATCTGAATACGGTATTAACCACTGTCAAGCCAGATTTAGTCGCGATCGAGAAATTATTCTTCTATCGTATGGGAAATACGATCGCGGTGGCTCAAGCTCGGGGTGTCGTGATGTTAGTCCTGGCGCAGTACAAAGTACCATTAGTCGAATTCACTCCGGCTCAAATTAAACAAGCCTTGACCGGATATGGCAATTCTAAAAAGTTGGCGGTGCAGGAAGCCGTTGCCCGTGAGTTAAATCTGGAAGCAATTCCTGAGCCAGATGATGCTGCCGATGCCTTAGCCGTAGCACTGACGGCATGGTTCCAAAATTAGCGATCGAGGTGAATGAAGCAATAGTGTTGCGATCGGTTCCATTACAAGGGGCAGGACTCTTGCAGCCAGAACTGGAGATTGCCACCCTGCACGACAATTTCACCCACCGCCGTTCTGATGTAGAGCTTACCCTGACGCATTTTCACAACATGCCGGAGGTCGGGATGAAGCGCCGCAGTGCTAACACCAGCCTCGGTTGCATCCACATGTTTCGGTGGGACAGATGCCTGAGATCCAGCCGTGGGTACAGGTTGAGTTGATGTAGGCGGGCGTACTACCGTGGGTCTACCTAGCTGATCGCTGCTATAACGGACGGGCGGCGGTGCGGCGGGAGTAGATTGCAGCGTCTTGGCAGCGCTTAATGCCTCTCCCGGAAGCCGACTTAACCAAATTACCTGATCCGTTCCCTGGAGCATCACTTCTGTAACTAAGGTGGTAATAAACACGGTTCCCTGATTACAGGCGATTTCTCGAATGGGATACCAGGTATTCCGCGTAAAGATCAGCAGATTGGTTTGAATGTTACTGCGATTGCCGTGACGAGCCGACATCCACCATTCTTTCCATAAGGCTCTGGCTTCAGTGCAGTTGAGTCGATATCCTGCTGGCACTCGACAGGGACAGTAGCGCTCAAAGCCTGCCTGGTCAATTTCCCCAGTCGGCATTAAGGAGCGATCGAGTAAGCACTGATGCACCAGCCCATAGTAATCAGACTCTCGCCTTAATAGGACAACTTTTCCTTCTGCACCCTGTTTGATGGTGGCAATCAACCCACCCCGCTTTGCCAACAATTGGGTTGAGTCAAAGACAGCTTCAATCCGCAGGCGTTGATTGGCTAATAACGTGGTTTCACCCCGGATAAATTTCTGAATTAAGGCAAGATCATCGAGTGTGTTCATGGTTGGCAGAGCAGGTAGATAGAGAGACAAACGTGTGATCGTTTGCGGCTATGGCAAGCGATCGCGTTAAAAGCTGGCTGAAGAATCAATCAGAATTTGGGGGCAAAATTCTTGGGTGATGCAGTGGGCTAAGGCAAGATCTCACTGATCAGGAATGGCTTAGCTTAATCCACCGATGATGGCTGAGATTTAGTTTGAAGGTAAATTAATCTACTACTTAAATGCTAGGCGAAGTCTGGACGATCGCGGGTCAACTTCACTGACTCTTCGTACAGAATCACGGTTTCTAAGCGGAAAATAAAGTTTTTTCTTTCAGTAAAAACACTGAAAGCAGATGTATTAAACCTATTCTCTCTCTCTGTTTGCGCTCCAACATTAAAGGCAGACCCCGACAAGGATATGGCTGTACCCTTGCCCAAGCCTGCCCCGGTCACTGACCTACTTCAGGTCAGAGATAGTTGGAATTTAGCCCACGGCAGCGGCTTCTCGCGCAGCGGCGGCTTCATCGGGATGAATGCCCAGACGAGTCAGGTTAATCCGACCCCGGTTATCAATCTCCCGCACTTTGACGATCACTTCATCACCTACAGTGACTTCATCCTCGACTTTACCGACCCGGTAATCGGCTAATTGGGAAATGTGAATCATGCCTTCTTTTCCAGGCAGGAATTCCACAAACGCCCCGATCGGAATAATTCGAGTCACCTTGCCGACATAAACATCGCCAGTATTCAGCTTCCGGGTCATGCCTTGAATAATATTGCGTGCCCGTTTGGCTTGCTCGGCATCCAGTGAGGAAATGGTGACAATCCCAGTATCCTCAATATCAATCTTGGCTCCTGTCTCTTCGGTAATTCCCTTAATGGTTTTCCCACCCGGACCAATAATCATGCCGATCATCTCTGGATCGATCCGCATCGTCAGCAAGCGCGGCGCAAAGGGCGACATTTCACTGCGCGGTTGATTGATCGCTTCCAACATCTTGCTAAGGATATGCAGCCGAGCGGGTTTTGCCTGCTTAATTGCCTGAGCAATTACCTCCAGGGGCAAGCCATTAATTTTCATATCCAATTGCAGCGCCGTAATGCCACTATCGGTGCCTGCCACCTTAAAGTCCATATCCCCCAGGAAGTCTTCGATTCCCTGAATGTCCGTGAGGACGCGGATTTCCTCCCCTTCTTTGATTAGCCCCATCGCGGCTCCACTCACGGGTTTGGTAATGGGTACTCCGGCATCCATCAGGGCCAGCGTCGAACCAGATACCGACCCCATCGAGGTAGAACCATTTGAGGACAGCACTTCTGATACCACCCGGATCACATAGGGAAATTCTTCCTTGGGCGGTAAGACTGGCACTAATGCCCGTTCTGCTAAGGCTCCGTGACCAATTTCTCGCCGACCGGGCGATCGCATGGGGCGGGTTTCCCCCACGGAGTAAGGCGGGAAGTTGTAATGATGCAAGTACCGCTTTTGCTCATCGGGATGCAGATCATCAAGTTCCTGAGCATCACCGGGCGTACCCAGAGTCACAGCGGACATCACCTGCGTCAAGCCTCGGTTGAACAGGGCACTGCCATGGACCCGCCGGGGTAACACACCCGTCCGACAGGAGATCGCCCGCACCTCATCTAATGTCCGTCCATCGACCCGCACATTGTCTTCGATCACCTGTCGCCGCATCAATTGCTTGGTGACATCTTTAAACACATTCCCGAGCGCTTTGTCATTACCACTGGCGGCGACTCGCACAGGGTCATCCTCTGCCAGTTCAGCGATCGCAGTTGAGATCGAAGCTTTTACTTCATCCAGGGCATTATCCCGGACATGCTTGTCTTTCTCAAACCGTCCTAAAATTTCTTTGACCGGAGCCGTCGCCCGATCGCGGATGAAGGTTTCCAGGGTGGTATCCACTTCTGGGGGCTGTTCCTGAACTTGTTCAATCCCCATTGAACTGAGTAATTCCCGTTGGGCTTGAATCAAATCGCGCACAGCTTCATAGCCAAAATCAATCGCCTCGATCATGTCCTGCTCTGGCAATTGGTTGGCTCCGGCTTCCACCATGATCACGCCTTCCGGGGAGCCAGCCACGATCAGATCCAGATCACTGGATTCAATTTCGTTGTAGGAAGGATTAATAATAAAGTCGTCACCAATTAAGCCCACCCGCACAGCCGCCATCGGGCCATTGAAAGGAATTTTTGCCAGTAGTACCGCGATCGAGGCTCCCGTCACTGCCAGGACATCCGGCGGGACTCGTTCATCCATTGCCACGGTCGTCGCCACTACCTGGATATCATCCCGTAACCAAGACGGAAAGAGCGGACGCAACGGACGATCGATCAATCGGCTAATTAACGTCGCTTTTTCCGGTGGTCGCCCTTCCCGTCGCAAAAAACCACCCGGAATCCGTCCGGCAGCATACATCCGCTCTTCGTAATCCACCAACAAGGGGAGAAAATCAATGCCTTCTCGGGCAGCCGCTCGCGTTGCGGTCACTAATACTGCTGTATCTTCGGATTCAATTAGAACGGCACCGCCAGCCTGTGGAGCGAGTAGACCGACCTTGAGCCGAATATCCCGACCATCGAAGGATATCGACTTATTAACTTCTTCCATGTACTGTGCTATCCTTTCTCGTCTTTTTCTTTCTTCTGTCGCAATCGTAGCACTGATATACGAGGACTGCCCTTTGTTACAGTCATGCAGCAATTCAATGGGTAACTGTTTCTGAGTTTATCCAATTGCGATCGCTGAATTGAGGAACAATCAGTTGAAAATCGGGTTTAGTAGCTTCCTGTTATCCCCGTTCAGTGACTCTAACTTACTTTATTAGACTCGATCTGGCAGTAAAATTCTAAAGATTTTCTAATACTTACTTTTACTCCGTCGATCGGTTGGTGGGGGCGAAAAGTGTCGATCCAATTTTTATCCCTCAATCCAACATTGGCAACGATCCAGCCAGCATCATCCCTGAGCTAGCTTGCCCCAGGCGGAAGTCGCAGTGATTTAGCCCAGGTCGCTCCCCATACTTGCAGAAGTTAAGTTGTACAATGGCAGGTATTGTGCAGGGTCATCTCTGCCACCGCGAGATTTGAGTCAGCCAGCTCGAATATTCTCGCTATCTTTTTGCATGGATGGGAGACATTCGCTCAACTCAAAGATGAATCAGATCGAGGCTGACCTGCTCTGCCGATCGCATCTATATAACTCGGTTTCCGTCAGAGACAAAAATTTGCTGACTCGATCGCCGCTTCTACGATTGCTCAATGGCAATGTGGTAATTAGATCAACTAGATGAGATCAATTCTTTCAGGATAGAACCGCAGCATAGCACTGGCATGAAGCCCGATTCCAAACATGTGATCAGCGTGAGAAAGCCCCCAGCAATCAACCATGATTGGACGCTTTGGCAGAATCTCAATCAAGCCCCACGACTGACTCCCTCTCACCCGATATTTGCACCGTCTGATACTCCTTAATATCGAATGGCAATCCTACACGGTAGCTGGATACTTGCAGCCCAACAGCCCCTGATTACAGAGCCCCAGAGCAGTCAAGCTGGTTTCAAGCAGGGCTTACTGATTTGGGGAGAAATTTGGCGACGATTGCCGATGAAGGAAGGGAATTCGGGCAGTACCGATCGCCCTTCACCTGAAGCATCCCTTGCCTGTCTCCCCCACCCGTTTGCCATGACTCCACTAGAGCTAGTGGACTGGTTGCGATCGTTGCATGAGTCTGGGCAGGTGAAATTACCTTCAGCCGAACATTGGTTGACCTTACCGATTGATGCAACTACTACAACCGCCGCTAAAGGAACTCGCAAAGGTCGGACAACCAAGGCAAAATCGGCTGCAACAGGGACGGTATCTCCCAGTCGTTGGCGACAGCAGACGATCGCCCTGCCCTCCTATTTAGTCGAGACTGGATCTGAATTTGATCCACACCGGGTATTGCCGCAACTCTCTGCCAGTACCGCAGCCACCCGCGATCGGGCGGAATTTTTGTCGCCGTGGCAGGTTAATGGTATTCTGCTGTCTCCCAGCGAAGCCTTACAGTTTTTAAATGCGTTACCGTTGGGCGGTTCAGCCACCACTGAAGAATCATTTCTGGGCAGCGATCTGCGGTTCTGGTCGCACATTGCCCGTTGGAGTTTAGATCTACTGGCACGATGCAAATTCCTGCCGGGATTGCAGGTTGCTCCAGAACCGGAAGTTGCCCAAGTCCCTCAAGCGATTTGGGAGCCGTTGTTAGATAGTGGCGTTGATCAACGGCGGTTAACCCAGTTCTGCGATCGTATGCCGTCTGCCTGTCGCACCTATCAACTGGGGAGATGGGGAGATGGGGAGTTAGGGCAGATAGGGGAGATGGGGAAGCCGGATGCGATGGGTTCAAGTTGGGCGATCGATCTGCCAACCGAACCGCAGGTGTTACTGCAAGATTTCCTGGGAAGCATTTTGGATGCCCAGATCCGGCTGGTGACGGGACAGCAAGCGTTACCCGGTTCGGGGTCTGAGCCAGGAGCGAAGAAAGGGACAGGAGCCGCGATCGCGTCACCGATGCGGGAATGGCTAGAGGCATTAGGGCGGGAGGCAGAAGCAGTGACGGCTGAGGGCTTAACCTCGCTTCAGACCGCTTTAGAACATTGGACAATTCCGCTGCAATCTCGGCGGGCAGAAAGTCAGTTTCGCACTTGCTTGTATCTGCATCCACCGGAGCAAGCCAGCCAGACGGGACAAACAAATTGGCGGCTGGAATACTTTTTGCAACTGATGGATCAGCCGGAATTTTTAGTCAGTGCGGCAACCATCTGGAACAATCCGGTCGAGCGGCTCTCCTACCGGGGAAAAACGGTGATTCAGCCGCAGGAAACTTTTTTGATGGGCTTGGGCCTGGCTTCCCGGCTCTATGCCCCGATCGAACCGAGTTTGCAAGCCTCCCGTCCCCAGTTCTGTACGCTGACTCCAATCCAGGCGTATGATTTCCTCAAGTCAGCCGCCTGGCGATTACAGGATAGCGGATTAGGCGTGATTGTGCCTCCCAGTTTGGCGAGTCAGGGCGGTTGGGCAAATCGCCTGGGACTAAGGATTCAAGCCCAAACGGGCAAACTCAAGCAAGGGCAACGGCTGGGGCTACAAAGCCTGCTGAACTTCCGGTGGGAACTGACGATCGGGGGTCAAAGCCTGACTAAAGAAGAATTCGATCGCCTGGTAACATTGAATACCCCCCTGGTGGAAATTAATGGGGAATGGGTGGAACTGCGTCCTCAGGATATTCGTGCCGCTCAATCGTTCTTTGCCAGTCGGAAAGATCAACCTGCCCTATCGCTGGAAGATGCGTTACGGATTAGTACGGGCGATACCCAGATGATCGAAAAACTGCCCGTAGTCAGCTTTGAAGCTTCAGGTTCGCTGGAAGCGTTGATCAATACCCTGACCGGGAAGCGGACGATCGAAGCGATCGAGACTCCCGCCAGTTTCCAAGGGGAATTGCGTCCCTATCAATCGCGGGGGGTGGGCTGGCTGGCGTTTCTGGAGCAGTGGGGTTTGGGGGCTTGCCTTGCTGACGACATGGGGTTAGGCAAAACGCCGCAGTTAATCGCCTTCTTATTACATCTGAAGCAACAGGAGTTACTGACGGCTCCGACCTTGATCGTGTGTCCGACCTCGGTGTTAGGCAACTGGGAACGGGAAATCAAACGGTTTGCCCCCAGTCTGAAGGTGTTGTTGCATCATGGTGAAGGGCGACCGAAGGGGAAGGGCTTTGCGAAGGCGGTACAGAGTAAGGATGTGATTATTACCAGCTATGCCCTGGTACAGCGGGATGTCAAAGACTTGCAAACGGTGTCGTGGCAAGGGATTGTGCTGGATGAAGCGCAGAATATCAAAAACCCGGATGCCAAACAGTCCCAGGCCGTTCGCCAACTGGAAGCCCAATTCCGCATCGCCTTAACCGGGACTCCAGTCGAAAACCGTTTATCAGAACTGTGGTCGATTTTGGATTTCCTTAATCCCGCTTATTTAGGTCCGAAGAATTTCTTTCAACGTCGTTTTGCTACCCCGATCGAGCGTTATGGCGATACCTCTTCGTTGCAAACTCTGCGATCGCTGGTACAGCCCTTCATTCTGCGGCGGTTAAAAACGGATAAAGATATTATTCAAGATCTGCCAGAGAAACAGGAAATGACGGTGTTCTGCGGTTTAACCAATGAACAAGCCTCGTTGTATCAACACATGGTCGAGAAATCGCTGGCAGAAATTGATGCAGCGGAAGGAATTCAACGCAAAGGCATTATTCTGGCATTGCTGACGAAACTAAAACAGATTTGTAATCATCCCACGTTGTTTTTGAAAGAGGCAGATGCAACGCCTATAGATGGCTCATCATTACCATTTGATCGCCGATCGGGCAAAGTGCAGCGTTTAGAAGAGATGCTGGAAGAGGTAGTGGCTGAAGGCGATCGCGCCTTAATTTTCACCCAGTTTGCGGAATGGGGGAAGTTACTCAAAGCCCATTTAGATAAACAACTGGGACGAGAAACTTTATTTCTCTATGGCAGTACATCTAAGAAGCAACGAGAAGAAATGATCGATCGCTTCCAGCATGATCCGCAAGCCCCCCGCATCTTTATTTTGTCGCTGAAAGCAGGGGGCGTGGGCTTAAATTTGACCCGCGCCAATCATGTGTTTCACTTCGATCGCTGGTGGAATCCGGCAGTAGAAAATCAAGCCACCGATCGGGTGTTTCGGATTGGTCAAACTCGTAATGTGCAAGTCCACAAATTTGTTTGTTCGGGCACGTTAGAAGAAAAGATTCATGACTTAATTGAAAGTAAAAAAGCCTTAGCTGAACAGGTGGTGGGTGCAGGTGAAAACTGGTTAACGGAACTGAATACCGATCAATTACGAGATCTGTTGTTACTCGATCGGAGTGCGGTAATTGGTGAAGAATAAATTAATACGCAATGTGCGAGTTTTCTAAAACGTCCACAGATACAGCCCTCACCCTAGCCCTCTCCCAGGGGGCGAGGGAACTGGAAACTTCCGAAAGTCCTTCTCCCTGGGAAGAAGGGTTGGGATGAGGGCAAATTAGTTGCACACCACGTAATTAATTACTTATGCAATCTCTGATGGATCAATTCCAAGTTCGCGCAGTTTAGCGGCTAGACGATCGGCACGTTGCAAAGCATTAATTCTGGCTTGATCTAATTCCACAAAACTTAAAAACCGATCGCCATCGGGACGGTAGATTTCTAATGTATCCGGCTGAAGGACAAACCGAATTCCTAAGCGGGGACTGACCCAATGATTGATTTCTTCGATCGCTTCAAACTCGCCATGATTACGTTGCCAACCCGCTAAATCAATTTGATCAGGATCGTAAATGTAATATTCTTCAACCCCATAACGATCGTAGAATTTGAACTTTTTCGTCATCTCCTTTAAACGATTTCCAGGCGACAAAATCTCAAATACAACTTGCGGCACAACATTTTCCTCTTGCCATTGTTGATACGAGCCGCGATCGCCCTTCGGTCTACCCAATACCACCATGACATCAGGAGCTTGCCGCATCAGTGGGTTTCCCTCGACCGGATACCAGAGCAAATCTCCAGCTACAAATACCATCGGATCATCTACAAACAGCAGTTCTAAGTTTTCTTTAATTGTGACAATCCACCGGAACTGCCGCGTATTATCTGCCATTGGCTGTCCGTCGCTATCTGGGTAAACAACGTCTGCTGGTTGAGAAATGGGTAGTGGAGAATGCATAGTCAGATCGGCAACGCTCCGTTAAAACAGCGTTTCTTCATCCTAACCAATCTCATCTCTCAGAACAGTTGTTCCCGCCTCAACCGCAATTTGTTAGGCTAAATCATGATCGATATGGAAGCGGGGTGGTGGTGATGTCCTCAGTGCAAAATCTATCGATGTCACTTCAGGACGCAGATTTGCCGACCCTGCCCCCCTGTGATCTGTACAGTGACGAGCCACCCGTGGAAACCGATCGCCATCTACAACAAATCATTCTGTTTTTGGAATGCCTGAATTGGTGGTGGCGCGATCGTCACGACTTTTATGCCAGTGCTAACACCACCATTTATTTCAGTGCCAATCAACTGAAACACCGTGATTTTCGTGATCCGGATTTCTTTGTGGTACTCGGTGTAGACCCGCACCCCCGCAAAAGTTGGGTGGTTTGGGCAGAAAATGGCAAAACTCCCAATGTGATTATTGAAGTGTTATCTGACAGTACAGCCGCCGTCGATCGCGGGTTGAAAAAGCAACTTTATCAGGATGTCCTCAAAGTTTACGATTACTTCTGGTTCGACCCAGATACGCTGGAATTTGCAGGCTTTAATTTAGTCGATGGTCACTATCAACCGTTAATCCCTGACGATCGCGGTTGGTTGTGGAGTAAACAATTGCACCTATTTTTAGGTATTCACAATCAGCAACTCCGCTACTTTACCAAAAACGAGCTAAAGCCCCTGAGTTCAGGCATGGGGATGTAAGCGATTCGCGGCTTTAGCCGCCTAATGTAAGTAACAAAGCGGCTTCTGTGGCTTTCCCGGATTAGATAGCTCACTGCTGTATAATGAAGCATGAGCAAATTCAAGTCAAACAATAACGTTGTTTATTCCTGCAAATATCACGTTGTCTGGTGCCCTAAGTATCGACGCAAAGTTTTAGTCAATGGGGTAGAGGTTCGGCTTAAAGAACTGCTTCAAGAGATTTGTGCCGAATTCACGTCAGAGTTGATTGAAATGGAGGTAATGCCTGATCACGTTCATTTATTGGTTGAGGTAAACCCACAATTCGGGATTGCTAAGCTGATTCGATACCTGAAAGGTAGAACATCACGCATTTTAAGACAGGAATTTCCTTGGTTAAAATCTCGACTACCTACACTGTGGACTAATAGCTATTTCGTCTCGACTGTTGGCGGTGCGCCCATTTCAGTCATTAAGCAGTACATCGAAAATCAAAAAAATGTCTAGCTTTGGATGCCAGCAAATTCTAATTAGTTCAGACTCAGAGCTTCGAGCAATTCTTGAGTTTATTTGTGGTGAGTCGGCAAAACTGAGTAACTGTGGCAACTATCTATCCCGACAGTTGTATTTCAAGACTGGTAAGGCTCCCAGTAAGTTTGACTTGCATCGTGAAATGAGTCGCAATCCTCACTTTCAGGCGTTGCACTCCCAGGTCGCACAACAATGTCTGACCACTGTTGCAGAGTCCTTTAAGTCTTTCTTTGGACTACTGAAAGTTGTCAAAAATGGCAAGGTAGACCAAAGGCCAAAATTGCCGGGATACCGGAAAGGTGGGTTGAACTTAGTCACGTTCCCTGGTCAAGCAGTCAAATTGAAGTCTGAAGGGTTGCGTTTTCCGCTTGGCAGTAAAGTTAAAGCGTGGTTTGGAATAGATGCGTTCTATCTGCCAATGCCATCCAACCTTGAATACAAATCAATTCGGGAATATCGAATCCTCCCTCGCAATGGGCAGTTCTATTTAGAACTCGTCTACAAGCTACCTACAGTGGAAGCTGAGGTTGATTTTGACAAGGTGTTAGGCATTGACCCAGGGCTGGATAACTGGCTAACCTGCGTCTCTAATATTGGGACAAGCTTCATTGTTGATGGGCTGCACTTAAAAAGCTTGAACCAGTGGTACAACAAACGAGTATCTGTCCTGAAAGAAAATCAGCCCCAAGGCTTTTGGAGTCAGCAATTAGCTGGCATCACAGAAAAACGGAATCGACAAATCAGGGATGCTGTAAATAAAGCGGCTCGACTCGTTTTGAATCATTGTTTGGAACATGGAATTGGCACAGTTGTTTTTGGCTGGAATAAGGGACAACGGCAAGAAATAAACCTTGGCAGCAAAACTAATCAGAAGTTTGTCCAGATTCCAACGGGCAGGCTGAAAGATAGGATTGCTCAACTTTGCCAGCAATACGGTCTGAAGTTTGTTGAGACAGAGGAGAGCTACACTAGCAAGGCAAGTTTTCTGGATTCGGATGAGCTACCTACATTTGGCGAAAAACCCGAAGGGTGGCAAGAATCAGGGAAGCGTGTCCAGCGTGGTTTATATTGTTCTGCTGATGGCACAAAAATAAATGCTGACTGCAATGGAGCAGGCAACATTCTTAGAAAAGTAGCGGCAAAACTCAGACTAGATCTGAGTGGAGTCAGTAGGGGTGCTTTGATTGCGCCTTTGAGAATCCGTTTGTGGGTTGCTCAAGAATCCCCGTCCCTTTAGGGCTGGGGAGTATCAAGGCAGATGGTCAACTTGTTCCCAGTCCTAGTGAAGCGGCTCTAATGGAACAACATCAACGCCAACAAGCCGAACAACGGCTCGATCGCCTAGCCGCTAAACTCCGAGAACTCAACATCGATCCCGACACCCTCTAACCTCCCTATCTCCCCCATCCTCCTCACCTTCCCCATTCTCCCAACCTCCTATGAACGAACCATACCAACAACCCAGCCGCGAATGGTGGGCACAACGCTGGATTGATGTACTGGAATCCTTTGGCTATGCCCGCAGACTGGCGCGAGCGCGAGTATATGCGCGGGAAGGCAATGTCCTGAGTATTGAATTCAAAGGGTCTAAGGTGATTGCCCTGGTACAGGGAACGGCTCCCGAACCGTACAAAGTCACGTTATCCCTTGATCCGTTTACAGACGAAGAATGGGGCTATGTGGTGGAGTCGATGGCAGAACGGGCGATTTTTTCAGCCAAATTGTTGTCGGGAGAAATGCCCTTGAATATTGAGGAAGTGTTTACCGCTAATGGCTTAAGCCTATTTCCCTTTACTAAGTTTGATATTCATAGTCGCTGTTCCTGTCCCGATCCGGCTAATCCCTGCAAACATATTGGCGCAGTGTATTACCAACTCGGCGATCGCTTTGGCGATGATCCGTTTGTGTTATTCCAATTGCGGGGACAAACGAAAGACCAAATTATTGAAGCTCTGCGAAAAATTCGGGGTCAAGGTGGAGCGGAAACGGAGAAAGCCACTCCGGATGAGCCGCCAGAAGTTACCCCACTTTATACTCCGCCGTCTCTAGAGCAGTTTTGGCAGTATGCCGATCAACTGGAACCCTCACTTGTGGTGATTGCACCACCCCCCAGCAGTGAGACGGTTCTGGATGTATTGGGAACCATCCCATTGAAACCAGAAGCCGCCGGATCAGCCGAGGCAGGCATGGAGTATTTGAAAACGGTCTACCAGGCGGTGAGTCAGCAGGCGGTGTTGGCAGCGTTGAGTACGGATGGATGAGGGAGATGGGGAGATGAGAAAGGTGAGGAAGATGAAGGAGATTGCGATCGACATCTGTAGGGGCGGGTTCCCTCAATCATTTGCCCCCACCCAGGCAACCGTTAACCAAAGCCGCCCTCACCAGACCCACCCGCTGGATTAAGGATGAGTCATTTCTTCCGGACGGACAATCCGATCGAAGTCTTCGCCATTGAGAAAGCCTAACTCGATGCAGGCTTCTCGTAGGGTGGTGCAATCGTTGTAAGCCTTTTTTGCCACTTGCGCCGCTCGATCGTAGCCAATATGCGGATTCAAAGCCGTCACTAACATTAGCGAGTTGGTCAGGAAATGGTGGATTTGTTCGCGGTTGGGTTCAATGCCGACGACCAGGTGATCGGTGAAGGAGGCACAGGCATCGGCTAGGAGGCGAATCGAGTGTAGCAAGTTATGGATCATCACAGGTTTGAATACATTCAGTTCAAAGTTGCCCTGGGATCCCGCGATCGCGATCGCGGTGTCATTCCCCATCACCTGCACACACACCATCGTCATCGCTTCACTTTGAGTCGGATTGACTTTCCCTGGCATGATCGATGATCCGGGTTCATTCGCGGGTAGGACTAATTCGCCTAAACCGCAGCGAGGGCCAGAGCCTAACCAGCGCAGATCATTAGCAATTTTCATTAACGAGGTTGCCAGGGTTTTTAACGCCCCACTCGCCATGACGATCGCATCATGGGAAGCCAACGCCGCGAACTTATTGGGGGCAGTGACAAACGGCAGTCCGGTAATTTGGGCGATTTGCTCCGCGACCCGGACGGCAAATTCCGGATGGGTGTTTAATCCCGTCCCGACGGCAGTCCCCCCGATCGCCAGTTCATATAGATCGGGTAGCACCCCTTGCAGGCGATCGAGGTCTTTATTCAATTGGGCAACGTAGCCCGAAAACTCCTGTCCCAGGGTGAGCGGGACGGCATCCATTAAATGCGTCCGCCCAATTTTGACAATCTGATCAAACTCCGTCATTTTGGCAGCTAGGGCATCCCGCAGCTTCGTCAGCATGGGGATCAACCGATGGGTGATCTGTTCGGCAGCGGCAATGTGCATCGCGGTCGGGAAGGTGTCATTCGAGGACTGCGACATATTCACATGATCATTCGGATGCACTGGCTCTTTGCTGCCCAGCACACCCCCTGCTAACTCGATCGCGCGATTGGCAATCACCTCATTGGCGTTCATATTCGTTTGAGTCCCACTGCCCGTTTGCCAGATCCGCAGGGGAAAGTGATCATCTAACGTTCCGGCGATCACTTCATCTGCGGCCTGCATCATCCAGGTAGCTTTGTCCTCTGGCAATTTCTCCAGATCCCGATTGACGATCGCCGCCGCTTGCTTGAGAATCCCGATCGCCCGGATCAGTTCACGCGGCATGGTGTCATCCCCAATCGCGAAGTAGACCAGGGATCGCTGGGTTTGTGCGCCCCAATAACGATCGGAGGGCACAGCGATCGCGCCCATGCTATCGGTTTCTTGACGGGTCGGAGCAGGAGTGGAATCAGTCATGGTTATGGCAGGTTGCGGTGCGTCGTAACGCATTTTACCCGGATGCCACGCGACTTAACCGACTAAATCGGGAAACACCTCCTGAACCGCCGGATGAATTAAATGATTGCCCTGGACATTTAGCCCCTTCGCCAGATAGGGATCGCGATCGAACGCCGCTAATCCGTAATCTGCCAGCTTCAACACATACGGTAAAGTGCTGTTATTCAAAGCCTGGGTAGAAGTCCAGGGGACGGCTCCGGGCATATTCGGCACCCCGTAATGCACGACTCCTTCCTCTAAATAGGTGGGATGGGAGTGAGAAGTTGGACGCACCGTTTCCACGCAACCGCCCTGATCCACTGCGACATCGACAATCACCGAGCCGGGACGCATCCGTTTGACCAGCGATCGCGATACCAGGGTCGGAGCGCGACGCGCCAGGATCAACACGCCCCCAATCAAGAGATCGGCTTCAGGGACAGCGGCTTCAATTTGGCTGGTGCTGCTGTAGAGCAGTTCGACCCGCGAACCAAATAGCGTTTCTAAATAGGACAGGCGATCGACATTGACATCGAGAATTTTGACTTGAGCGCCCATGCCGACGGCAATCCGAGCCGCTTCCGTCCCAACTACGCCCCCGCCGAGAATTACAACGTTCCCTGGTTTGACTCCAGGAATGCCACCGAGTAAGACTCCCCGACCCCCTTGTTGCCGCTCTAGATAACGCGCCCCAAATTGCACCGCTAACCGTCCAGCAATCACACTCATGGGAGCCAGTAACGGCAGGCGTTTATCCGGTAACTCCACGGTTTCGTAGGCGATCGCGGTGGTGCCACTGGTGAGGAGATGCTCAGTCAGGGGACGATCGGCAGCGAGATGGAGGTAAGTGAACAACAGTTGACCTTTTTTTAGGTAGTTGTATTCTGCCTTCAGGGGTTCCTTCACCTTCACCACTAACTCATGATCCCAGGCATCCTTGGCGATAGGGACGATCGTCGCCCCGGCTTGCACATAGTCCGTATCAGTAAAGCCAGCCCCATCTCCGGCTGCCGTTTCCACAAACACCGAGTGACCATGCTCAACCAACACACGCACACTACCGGGACTCAGCCCCACCCGATATTCTTGATCCTTCGTTTCCTTGGGTACGCCAATTTCCATCATCTACCTCACTAAGCAGCTTTATTTCTAGCTTAAGCTGGCTGAATCGGAGGTAGTGTATTGCTTGAGCGGAACTGCATCGGAAATTTAATCCAAAACGTCGTCCAGCCGTTCTCACTGGTGACATAAATTTCGCCTTGCAGATGATCGACTAAGCGTTTGACCAGTGCCAATCCTAAGCCAGTGCCGCTGGTTTCCCAGGAATTGGCTTGGGGCACTCGATAAAACTTATCAAAAATGCGATCGAGTTCGATCGCGGAAATTTCCGCCTGATTCCGTAATGTAAACGTAAGGGTGGCGGTTTCAGGATCATGGGTAATCTCTAAGGTAATTTCGCCCTTAGCTGGGGTATATTTCTGGGCGTTCCGCAACAGTTCCAGCAATACCCGGCGGAGGCTGGCGCGATCGGAAATCATTCGGGGTAAGGTGGCAGGCAGATTAATCGTAAACTGCTGATGTTTCGCGGCGACCCGTTGTTGAATCGGCACCAGAATCGTGGGTAGCCATTCGGGTAAGGCGATCGCTTCTAACAAAAACTTGGGATAACTTTCGGCTTCTAACTGTTGCAAATCTAATAGATCCGTAATCAACTCCGTTTCGCGATCGCACTCGGCTTGCAGAATTTCTAAACAGCGAATTCGTTGAGCATCCGTTTTAGTGATCTGGAGTAAATGTAGTGCCATCTTGATATTAGTTAACGGAGTCCGTAACTCGTGGGACACCGTACTGAGAAAGTCATGCTTCAGCGCATTCACCCGTTGTAATTCCATCATCTGAGTTTGCGCCGCTTGATACAGACGGGCTTGCCGCAGCGCGATCGCACATTGACTGGCAACCTGCTGCACCAGTTGCACCTGATGGGGAGTCAACGCCATGTCATGATGACTAAAGCACCAAAGATCACCTAAGACATCCTGATGATCGACGATCGGGCAAGCCAAAATCGATACCTGGCTGCGATCGGGATCGGTGGTCAGTTCACAGAATTGGAACTCCTGCCCTTGAATTAGTTGGCGGTAGCCTTCGGCAAAATCCTTCATGGCGATCGCCCCTAATTGGCTAGGCGTTAGCGACGAATTCGGATCTGTATAGCGACAAGTAACGCTAGACCGTTGTTGCTCCAGATCGTAAATTCCCGTATCACAAGCTACTAGGTTCAAAGCGGTGGTTAATTCCTGCACCGCCGTTTGCAGAATTTGCGGCTCAGCCAAACTCTCCCGCAACTGATTACTAATCTGCCTGAGGGTGGCATCTAGAGCCGTTCGTTGGAGTAATTCTGCATTCAACGATCGCAGTTGTTGTTCTGTTTGCTTTTGGACGGTCAAATCTCGCAACAATAAGCGCAATGAAACTGCCTGCCCCTGGGCATCTCGAACAACAGCCAGTTTCAGGGCAGCCTCTAATGTTTGGGTTTGTCGGAGTTGCAGAGTCAGTTCCCATTCCTGCTGATCTCCGTGTTGGAGCAGTTTTGCTAAGTTCGTGCGGAACCTGGTGCGACTGTCTAGTGCAACTAAACTCGCAAAGGGCTTCCCAATTAAATCAGTCGGCGATCGTTGTAACAGTTGTGCCGCCGCCCGATTCACCTCCTGGATTTTCCCGTGACAGTCAGCGATCAGATAACCATTCGGAGCAAACTCAAACATCTCTTGGTAGCGCTGCCGCTCCTGTTCCAACAGGGATTGTGAATATAACAAATCTTCATTTTGTTGCCGGAGTTCTTCTTCAGCGACCTGTAATTTCTCTAATGCAACTTGCAATTCCTGTAAAACATCAGGTAATAACTCCTGGGGGGTAGGAGTTTGAATAGCACGACGATATAATTTCTTTATACGGCGATAAAAGGGTTTGTTTTCTTTAGAGAAATCTATTGGATTTATGGGCATAACAATGCTTTTCTCTAGCCACGACCATTGTTCTAATTTGTTGAAAAAGAATTAAAATTTATCAAGTTAATCCCAACTATAAAATAAGCAATCCTGAATTTTCCTATTTAGAGTTGGCAATTTTGCGAAGAGTTCCTGTAATCTTTGGCTAACGATCATAACTCCAACCCTGCATTAATCCAAGGTAGGATGTACCGCTTGAAAAATCAGTTAATCGATGTCGATAGTTTTGCTCGACAGGTGACAGCAACGCAAGCACGTTTAACTCACCTGTTACATGAAGTACAGGAAACTTCAATGGTTACGGAGAATGGCTCAAATTTTATTCCTTCCGTCTGTAAAGAATTAGGAGTCGCTTCGGAGGAAATCCAGGTTGCGATCGAAGAATTACGTTGTCAAAATGAAGCGTTAACTGCCACCCTGGCTACAGCCGTAGCAGAACGGCAACGTTATCAGGAACTGTTTACCTCACTCCCCGATGCCTATCTAGTAACGGATGAATACGGATGTATTCAAGAAGCGAATCGCAGGGCTGCTGAATTGTTTGGGATTGTCGAGAAGTTTTTAGTTGGTAAACCGCTAGTTTTATTTTTGAAAGATCTCCATCAGCAATCCGTTTTAGCGCACTTACTACAGCAAGAAGCTAATCGCCCACCCCGAACCTGGCGATTACACCTGGAACCCCGCGATCGCCCAGCTACAACAGTCACCTGTTTAGTTACGCCCCACCTTGCCACCGATGGAGTGATCACTTGGCGGTGGTTAATTCGAGAAGCGGCTGGATATGAAGGGCAGTGGCTGGTTGGACAGCAAGATTCTATGCCTACTGATACAGATTCGGCTCTTCCTTGGGAAGGAGATTGTTTGCCCAATCAACATTTAGCTCGCTACAAAGTGGGAGAGCCGATCGTTATACCGCCGCAATCTTACTGTTATATCACCCAGGGATTGGTCAAATTAACCACATTGGCGCTGGATGGTGAAGAAGTTTTGTTGGGAATCTTAGGAGCCGGAATGCCCTTTGGCGGTGACTTAACTAACCTGTCAAATTATCAAGCGATCGCTTTATCTCAAGTCGAATTAGTAGCAATTCCAACCAATGCCATTACTCAGTCATCTACTCTGGCTCAATGGTTTATTGATCGAGTGAGTCAACGATTGCGACAGACCGAAGAGTTACTGGCAATCTCTGGGCAACGGCGAGTCAGCGATCGGTTGGAACAGTTTTTAGAATTCCTTAAGCGAGAAATCGGTCAATCGATCGCTGAAGGGATGCGATTAAGTGTACGCTTAACCCATGAAGATTTAGCCAATGCTTGTTGTACCACTCGGGTCACAATCACCCGTTGGTTAGGTAAACTTCACCAACAAGGCAGGATTCTTTTTGACCGCAAATATCACATCATTTTCTTAGAGCGCAGCAAGGGCAGATAAGAGATGAGTATACAAGAGGAAGATGTATTTAAAAAACGCATAAAGGCTGTAGAAAACCAGACTAGCGAGTTATACCAAACGGTCAGGGAAATCCCCTGGAAACAGCCTCAGATTGTAATTACTTGCCTGGAAGAATTACAAGTTGCGTTGGAAGAGTTACGCATTGCCGAAGAGGAACTCCGCCAACAAAATGAGAAACTTCAAGTTACCCAACAGTTGGCAGATATAGAGCGGCAACGCTATCAGGAGCTATTCGAGTTTGCTCCCGATGGCTACTTAGTCACCGATTGCAGTGGTAACATCCAAGAAGCGAATCGAGTTGCCGCCGCTCTGTTAAATATTCAGCAACGGCATTTGCTCCGCAAGCCGATCGTCAGTTTTGTGGCAGAAGAACAGCGGCGATCGTTCCGGCAGTCACTCAACCAACTTCCGATTATCCATCGAGTTCAGGATTGGGAAGTGCAGTTATGCGGTCGAGAGAGCAAACCCTTTACTGCCGCCTTAACCGTCGAAACCGTGTGGAATCATCATCAGCAGGCGATCGCGCTGCGGTGGTTAGTTCGGGATATCTCTGCCCGGAAGCATACAGAGGAATGCCTCCGACAAGTGCAACTGCAAAACCTGGAGTTACAGGAAGCCGATCGCTTAAAGAATCAATTTTTGGCAATGATATCCCATGAGTTGCGGACTCCGATGAATGCCATTCTGGGATTTTCGGAGGTATTACTGCGTCGCTTTCACCATCAGCAAGATCTGCAATATGCCGGGATGATTGAGCGAATTTTTCGTAATGGCAAACATTTGCTCACGTTAATTGAAGATCTACTAGACGTTTCTAAGATTCAGGCTGAACAGTTAGAACTGCGCTTAGAACCTTTTAATCTAGCCGAATTAATTTCGAGTACGGTAGACGATTTACGATCGCTGGCAGAACAAAAAGCGTTAATCCTTAACTTACAGTTGCCAGAGCCGGAAATATCGGTAGTGAACGATCGCTTGCGGATGCAGCAAGTCTTAATTAACCTGTTATCAAATGCGATTAAATTCACCGAGATAGGTAGTATTCAAATTGAGCTTTTAGAGCTACCAGAAGGACGACTGGCAATTACCGTTAGTGATACGGGAATTGGCATTGCCCCCGCCGATCAAGAGCAGATTTTTCAAAAATTTTGGCAGGTGAATCAGTCTACCACCCGCAAACATGGGGGGACTGGCTTAGGGTTAGCTATTTCTAAAGCGTTAGTGGAACTGATGCAAGGTAGCATTTCCGTTGAAAGCCAACTCGGTCAAGGAACAACGTTCCGAATTGAAATCCCACGCTGGGTACAACCTTAGTGGGATCAAGAGGAGTTAAAGAGGATTTGGCAGGACTGAATCCTGATCTCTGTTTCAATTCCCCTTAAGTTATAGATCGTCTTCAACATGCGCTAAAGCGGTTTCTAATAAATGAATTAACTGAGCGATCGCCGCCTGGATCTGCTGAAAATACTGCTGGCGTTTTTGGTCTGATAGTTGGGGATGGTAAAGCTTCAGTAGTTCTGTAGCGGTTGAAATCACTGTCAACGGAGTGCGGAATTCATGATTGACTCTAGTGACAAAATCAGTTTTGAGCTGGCTCAGGTAAGACGGCTGAAGAGAGGTGGTAGTAATGCGTGGCGATCGCTGACTTCCTAACTTTTGCGATCGCGTAATCCTGGCTTTACTAATTACAGTGTGATCCCGTACCAACTTTTGCTACCTCATATAGCCAGTTAAAATCCTTCTATTACAGAAATCTATTTCTAGAATAGTAGGGAAACCTGTAACGAATCTGGTATAAACAGCTTAATTGCCAAGCGTTGGCAAGCCTACTGTCACCCGAGGAGAGCTATGGCTAATCGTGACATTATTGTCATTGGCGCTTCTGCTGGCGGCGTAGAGGCACTCACCCAGTTCGTCAAACAACTCCCGGCTAATTTTCCCGCCGCACTGTTTATTGTTCTACATTTTCCAGCATTTAGTGTCAGTGTATTGCCCAAGATCCTCAGTCGGGCAGGCAAGTTACCCGCCTTTCATCCCAGTGATCAGACTGTGATTGAACTGAGGCAGATTTATATTGCCCCCCCCAACTACCATCTCCTCATTCGTCCCGGTTATATCCGGTTGAATCAAGGTCCTCGGGAACATGGACACCGTCCGGCGATCGACACGACCTTTCGATCTGCCGCCCGCGCTTATGGGTCACGGGTGATTGGCGTGATCCTGACTGGAACCCTGGATGACGGGACGGCAGGGTTATTAACGATTAAAAGTCAAGGAGGACTGGCGATCGTTCAAGATCCAGACGATGCGCTGTTTGATGGCATGCCTCGCAGTGCGCTGAAATATGTTGCCGTTGATCACATTGTCAAGTTATCGAACTTAGCATCCTGTTTAAGTCAGTTAATCCATGACCCCATCAAGGAGAATCGTTCTGTGTCTGAGCCGTTAGACCGTGAAGAGATAATTGTGGCACACGATAAAGCCGCGCGGGAACGGGGAGAGCATCCGGGAAATCCTTCTCCCTTTACCTGCCCAGACTGCGGCGGAGTATTGTGGGAATTACGGGACGGAAATTTAGTCCGGTTTCGCTGTCATGTCGGTCACGCTTACTCGATCGAAAGTATGGCAGCCGAGCAGGCAGATGAAGTCGAACGCGCCTTGTGGTCAGCCAATCGGGCGCTGGAAGAAAAAGCCGCCCTGGCTCGACGCATGGCAGTCCAGGCTCAGCAAAGCAACCGCTCTGCCTCAGAAGCCCAATTTTTGGTACGTGCCCAGGAAGCCGAGCAACATGCCGCATTATTGCGGCAAATGATTTTGCAACAGGAAGCGTCTCAACCCCCAGCAAATTCTGCTAACACTGATGAATGATCAAACATGATAAGGGCAGATTCTGCGGCATCTTTTCTATTCGTCAATGCAGCCTTCGATGTAGTGGCGATCGCGACTTCGGCGGGTGGACTTCATGCCTTAGAAGCGATTCTCACAGACTTACCCGGAGACTTTCCTGCCGCGATCGCGATCGTCCAACATGTATCCCCTCACAGCCCTGCATTGTTAGCAGATATTCTCAACCGTCACACTCGGTTACACGTCAAACAAGCCGTAGCGGACGATCGATTACAGGCAGGGACGGTGTATGTCGCGCCGCCTGATCATCATCTCCTGATCGATTCGTCAGGCATAATAACGTTAGCGCAAACGCAGCGGGTTAACTTTGCTCGTCCCTCGGCGGATGTGCTGTTTGAGTCTGTCGCCCAGAGTTTTGGGCAGCGAGCGATCGCGGTTGTGCTAACGGGTAGGGGGCAAGATGGAGCGATGGGGATTCAACGGATTAAGCAACAGGGAGGGGTGACGATCGCTCAGGATCGCACCACGGCAGAATTTTTTGCGATGCCCCAGGCAGCAATTCACACCTTAGCGGTTGATTTTGTCTTGCCTCTGGCAACCATTGCCCCCATGTTAGTCAAGTTAGTGTGTAAGGACGGACAAACGGGTGGCTAATACGAACGAAAATCCTGAGTTTGAAGCATTATTAGACTATGTGAAGCGGAGCCGGGGGTTTGATTTTACGGGATACAAACGCTCTAGCCTGATGCGTCGGGTGGCTAAGCGGATGCAAACGGTGAATATCGAAGGCTACAGTAACTATCAGGATTATCTGGAAGTCCATCCCGAAGAATTCAATTTTCTATTTAATACGTTATTAATTAATGTAACTTCGTTCTTTCGCGATCGCTCCGCCTGGGACTATATCGCCAGTGAAGTCATGCCTCGGATTATTGACTATAAGCAGCCTGGTGAGCCAATTCGGGTCTGGAGTGCGGGCTGTGCTTCGGGTGAGGAAGCCTACACGATCGCGATTATGCTGGCGGAAATTATTGGGGTAGAGCAATTCCGTGAACGAGTGAAAATCTATGCCACAGACATGGATGAAGAAGCGCTGAATCAAGCCCGTCAGGCGACCTATTGGACACGAGATGTGGGTGGGTTGTCTCCGCAACAACTAGAGCAATTTTTTGAACCAGTGGACGACCGTTATGTCTTTCGCAAAGACCTGCGGCGATCGGTAATTTTTGGGCGACACGATTTAATCCAGGATGCCCCGATCTCTCGCATCGATCTCTTGGTTTGTCGCAACACCTTAATGTATTTCAATGCCGAAACTCAAAGTCGCATTCTGTCTCGCTTTCACTTCGCGTTACGGGATGGTGGTTTTTTGTTTCTCGGTAAGGCAGAAATGCTACTCACGCATACCAATACCTTTACCCCAGTGCAGCTTAAGTGCCGCATTTTTACGAAAGTTCAAAAGCTGAATCTGCGCGATCGGTTACTCGTGATTACTCAATCCGGGCATAATGAAACCGTGAACCATCTATCTAACCATGTCCGGTTACGCGAAGCTGCCTTTGATAGCGGTCCCATGGCTCGGATTGTGATTGATGCCAATGGCGCACTGGCATTAGTGAATGAACGGGCACGGTTTTTATTCAACCTCCATCCTGGGGATATCGGTCGGTTATTTCAAGATCTAGAAATCTCCTACCGTCCCGTCGAACTACGTTCTTGTATGGAGCAAACCTATGTCGATCGGCGATCGGTGAGTTTACGCGATATTGAATGGCGCACCCCTCAAAATGACGTGGTTTACCTGGATGTGCAAGTGACTCCGTTAATCGACAACAATAATCACATTCTGGGGGTTAGCATTAATTTTATTGATGTCACCCGCTACAAGCGCCTCCAGGAAGAACTGGAACACTCCAATCAAGAGTTAGAAATGGCGTATGAGGAGTTGCAATCCACGAATGAAGAGTTAGAAACAACCAATGAGGAATTGCAATCCAGTAATGAAGAGTTAGAAACAACCAATGAGGAATTGCAATCTACCAATGAAGAATTGGAAACGATGAATGAGGAATTGCAATCCACCAACGAAGAGTTACAGACAGTGAATGATGAATTGCAACGCAGTACAGAAGAACTGAATCAAAGTAATTCTTTTTTAGAGTCTATTCTCACTAGCCTGAAAGGGGGGGTTGTTGTCGTCGATCGCGATCTGCGAGTTCAGATCTGGAACTACAAATCTGAAGATTTCTGGGGCTTACGCAGTGAAGAAGCCTTAGAGCAGAACTTTCTGAATTTGGATATTGGATTGCCTGTGGAGCAACTCCGGCAACCAATCCGCCTTTGTTTATCTGGTCTACCCGATGAAGTGTCCGAGGTCACGCTGGAAGCCATTAACCGGCGCGGCCGTAATTTTTCCTGCCGTGTCACCTGTACGCCGTTAATAGGTAGCCAGGGGCAAACTCAAGGGGTAATCTTGCTGATGGAAGAACGCAATCATGCCGAATAAGGTTGCTGCCTATCTCCCCAATTCTAGCTACTGTGTATACACATCATTTTAACCACCTCAAGATCCTGCATTTAGCCCCCCTAGCCCCCAAATTCTGGGGGGAATTCAGGGTTCAAAGTCCCCCAGAATACAGCCTGACGGCATCATAGAAAAGGGGATTTAGGGGGCTTAAAGAACTAACTAACTACCAACTATCTTTGTATGATTAGCTCTTGCAGAAGCACTTAATTAAACCTTCTGGACAAACGATCGCCCTAATAATCCCTGCGGTCTAATCAACAGAATGGCAAATAGTAAACCAAAGGCGATCGCATCTTTATAAGCGGAATATTCCCCTGGCACAAAGGCTTCAACCAAGCCAATCAGTAAGCCTCCCACTACCGCTCCAGGAATGCTCCCGAGTCCCCCTAACACAATCACCGCCAATCCCTTTAAGCCAAACCCAATGCCAAAATAAGGGCCCGCAATACTGACACTGGAACCGACTAATGTTCCGGCTAATCCGGCGAGAAAACTGCTAACAAAAAAGGTGATGACAATAAAGCGATCGGGGTTAATGCCTAACAAACTGGCGGTGGTCGCATCCTCCGCTACTGCCCGCATCGCCTTGCCGTATTTAGTGGCATTAATCAAATAGGTAAGAATAGTTAAAATCACCACCGACACCGCAAAGATGACAATCTGCACCGTCCGAATCGGAATCGGATTATCGGCTGTGCCAAAGTTGATCGCCGCTGGCAAACTACCGTAGGTATCCGCCGGAAACGTGTAGTTCTCTGCACCGACTAGATATTGAATCAAATTGACGATCACTAGCGCCACGCCCAAACTGGACACGACCGTCAGTAATGGATCAGACCGCTTCCGCCGCAACGGACGAAACGCCAACCGCTCGATCGCGACTCCGACTAATCCGGCTAACCCGCCACTGACGATCGCTGCTAACCAAAACGGTAAATTAATCGGTAATTGGGCATTCGCCAGCAACCCATTAAATCCGGTACTACCCCCCATCAAGAAATAGGTGAAATAGGCTCCCAGGGTAAATACGGCTCCATGCGCGAAGTTAATGATGCCCAGAATCGAAAAGATCAACGTATAGCCCAGGGCAAAAATGGCGTAGACACTGCCGATCGATAAACCGTTGAGGACGTTTTGCAGAAATAGCGTCAAAGTCATGGGGGATAAATAGCGTTTAATTTGCCCCCCAACCCCCAATTCTGGGGGAGCCAAACTTTCAAAGTCCCCCAGAATATAGCCTGCGGCATCGTAGAAAGGGGGATTTAGGGGGCTAGCTTGGCAAGAATTAATTTATGTCAGTGACATTCCTCCATAGTCTATAGCGATCGCGACAGAAAAAATCCCCCTAGCCGTTCTGTAATCCAGAAAAACCAGGAGGACAATCAATTGCACTGATTTCAATTCAACTTAGGATGATGGATTAAATAATGTCTGCTATATTCCCTGTACGGGCGTAGCATTCGGCATCGGTGCTGAACGCACTAACAGAGAATTCTGCCCGAATGCCACGCCCCTACCAAATCTCGAACTGATTTAATTCTCATCCCTTAGGGCGATCGTCAGGGCAGGTTTAGCGAGATCAAGTTCATCTCAAGACCCACCCCAACTGAGGATTAACGCGACTCTACAAAGTCTGCATCCAATACATCATCCTGATCGCCTGGAGAACCCGTCGCGCCATTGGCATCACTAGAACCATTGCCATTGTTGGCATTGGCATAGATCGCCTGCCCCACTTGCATCATGGCTTGTTGCAGTTCGGCACTGAGCGACTTCATGCGATCGTAGTTCTCGGCAGTAATGGCTTCCCGCAGATCCTTAACTAAGGCTTGCACCCGCTCCTTATCGGCAACCGGCACTTGCCCATTCAGATCTTGCAGTTGCTTCTCAGTCTGGTAGACCAGGGAATCCGCCGTATTCTTGGTATCGATTTGTTCGCGCCGTTGACGATCGGCTTCAGCATTGCGTTCAGCATCCTTCACCATGCGATCGACTTCGGCATCATCCAGCGTCGAAGCACCCGTAATGGTAATCGATTGCTCTTTCCCTGTGCCTTTGTCCTTCGCCGACACCGAGAGAATCCCGTTCGCATCCAAATCAAAGGTGACTTCGATTTGGGGAATGCCCCGTGGTGCGGCAGGAATGCCATCCAACCGGAAGGTTCCCAGGCTCTTGTTATCGCCTGCCATTTCCCGTTCCCCTTGCAGCACATGGATCTCCACATTGCTCTGCCCATCGGCAGCCGTCGAGAACACTTCTGACTTGCGGACTGGAATGGTAGTATTACGCGGAATAATCCGAGTCATCACTCCACCCATTGTTTCCACACCCAGGGAGAGCGGGGTCACATCCAGCAACACCATACCCGTGACATCACCGGACAATACCCCGGCTTGGACGGCGGCTCCAACCGCCACCACTTCATCCGGGTTCACGGTCATGTTGGGATCTTTATGGGTCAGTTGCCGCACCAGATTTTGTACCGCCGGAATTCGTGTGGAACCACCGACTAACACCACTTCATCAATATCTTTAGCGGTCATCTTGGCATCCCGTAATGCCTGTTCCACTGGAATTCGACAGCGATCGAGCAGGTCTGCACACATTTGCTCAAACTGCGATCGGGTCAGGGTTAAATCAACGTGCTTCGGCCCATCTTGCGTTGCCGTAATAAAGGGCAAGTTAATTGTCGTTTGGGTTGAATTCGATAACTCAATCTTGGCTTTCTCAGCCGCTTCCGTTAACCGTTGTAAGGCTTGCTTATCTTTGCGTAGATCAACGCCTTCATTGCGTTGGAATTCCGCCGCAATCCAATCGACAATCTTCTTGTCAAAGTCATCACCCCCTAAGTGAGTATCCCCACTCGTGGATTTCACTTCCACAATGCCATCGCCCACTTCCAGTAAGGAAACGTCGAAGGTTCCACCGCCTAAGTCAAACACCAGGATGGTTTCATCGTCTTGCTTGTCTAACCCATACGCCAGTGCTGCCGCCGTCGGTTCGTTGACAATCCGCAACACTTCAATCCCGGCAACCTTTCCCGCATCCTTCGTCGCTTGCCGTTGGGAATCATTAAAGTACGCCGGAACCGTGATCACCGCTTGTGTGACTTTCTCACCCAGATACTTGCTGGCATCATCCACCAGCTTCCGCAACACCTGAGCCGAGATTTCTTCTGGGGCAAACTGCTTACCCTGCGCCGGAGACTCTAGCTTGACGCTACTACCATCCCGCACCACTTTATAGGCAACTTGCTTCGATTCCTGTCCTACTTCATCATATTTGCGCCCAATAAAGCGCTTCACCGAATAGTAGGTGTTCTCAGGGTTCATCACTCCCTGCCGCTTGGCAATTTGTCCCACCAGGCGATCGCCGTTTTTGGCATACGCCACCACAGAAGGAGTCGTTCTCGTGCCTTCCGCATTCGCAATCACCACAGGCTGACCACCTTCCATCACCGCCACACAGGAGTTCGTTGTACCTAAGTCAATGCCAACCACTTTAGCCATCTGCGTTTAACCTCTCACTCTCGCCAAGGGACATGAATAATTTCTGTATGTGTCCACGGTAACGAGTAGCGAAGAGATCCAGGGTTCGGCTAGCACACCCCCTCCCACGGGTAATTGCCGTACCAGAGGAATGACTGAATAGTTGGATCTGGGACTGGCGATCTCACTCAGATCTTAATTGCCCTATTGAAACGACTCGGTAGCGCAGTATGACAGAATTAATCTCAATAAGCCTGTAGACAAAGTTACTTCTATATTTGGTAATCGTGACTATTCAGGTATTAGTTACTCAATTTCCAAATCAATGGCATAGCTGAAGTACATAAGGAATTAATCGCAATAAATCCCAAAGGGTATACCTGACACTAAATTTTTAGGGGGCACCTCGAAAAATCGAAAAAAGGATGTCTCATTCTGAGATCAGAGAGATAAGATAGCAGCAGTCAGGCCATCCAAGGACAGCAATGGGACAACAAGGGTTCTGGGATTTAGAACAGCGCCAGCAAGAATTAGCCGCCAAGAAAAGCACTTTAGAAGATTTAGACCGGTTAATTCCGTGGGAATCGTTTCGGGCACAACTTGCCGTGATCCATGACAAACCGCGCAAAAGCAACGCTGGACGCAAGCCTATGGATGTGATTTTGATGTTTAAGCTGTTAGTGTTACAGCAGTTGTACAACATCAGTGACGAAGCGTTGGAATATCAAGTCAAAGACCGACTCTCGTTCATGCGATTTTTGGGGTTAGGAATTGAAGATTCGGTGCCGGATGCGACCACAGTGTGGTTATTTCGTCAGCAGTTGCAAGCGCATCAATTAGTAGAGCCGTTGTTTGAGTCCTTTGGAGAATACTTAAGCGCGCAAGGCTATCAAGCCCAAGGGGGGCAAATTATTGATGCGACCTTGATCCCGGTGCCAAAACAGCACTTTGACCAGGATGAAAAAGCCCATCTGGAGGCTGGAAAAAGGCCACCCCAATGGCAAGAGAATCCGCATCAGGGGGCACAAAAAGATGGCGATGCGACCTGGACGAAGAAAAACGGCAAGAGTTACTTCGGCTATAAGGATCACCTGAGTATTGATGCCAACCATGGCTTTATTCGTCGCTATGCCGTGACCGATGCCGCCGTGCACGATAGTCAAGCCTTCACGGCAGTGCTCGATGCTGACAATGAAGGCGATGAGGTGTGGGCGGACAGTGCCTATCGTTCCGTCGCCCTCGAAGGGTTGCTCGTGGTCTTAACCTTCATCAGTCACATCCATGAACGCGCCTATCGCAATCGCCCCTTAAGCGAGGAACAAAAAGCCGCCAACCGAGAGCGCTCTCAAACCCGGGCCAAGGTCGAGCATGTCTTTGGGGCTTGGGTGATGCAAATGGGTGGCAAACTGGTACGCTCGATTGGACTGGAGCGGGCTAAGGTGCAGTTAGGGTTGAAGAATTTGACTTACAACTTCCTGCGTTTGGTCTTCTGGCAAACACGCCCGGTTGAAGCTGACGGATAGATCTATCCAACATCCGGCATGGCAGCAAGTGGAGCGGAGAATCCACAGCAGATTTGACGGCATAGAGGACTGATAATCGACTTTGAGACTGGAATGAGACTTGAAATTTGTAAAACCTCAATTAATCGAGGTTCCCTAGGGTAATTCTTTTCTGAAGATATATGAAAATTTGCTAGATCATCTTTTTGCCAAGGCTACTATTGAGTAGAGCCTAATAGTTAACTAGTTAGGCTATTAATTTCTAGCACATTGCATTGATAGTTTTGTAATTACATCAATGTTTAGCTTGTCTATACTCAAGGCTTAGTGTTTGCAACACTGAGTTATATGCCTGTGATATTCATTTCAATTTCAGATTGAAGAATATTGCAGTGTTCAGACAGGTGTTTAGCTAGGATAAAGTTTCTTAATTTATTAGTGAAAGCTGGCTCAATTTATGACACAAACAAATGAAGTTTTTCTTGAGCAGTTGATCAAAAACCAGTATAAAGCAGCGCAAGAAATGGCTGTTGCCACAACGATTTACGTCATACTTGCGGTATTGGCTTTACTAGGCTTACCTATCCTTTTCCAAGGTGTACCCTTTGATAAGTTGGCAGGGCTTTTGGGCGGGAGTATATTTAGCGGTTTAGGCTATACCCCTGCCAAGGAGATTTTGGATCGTCGAGAAAGAGCTAGAAATCTAGAAGCTACGCGACCATTACTCCAAGAGATCCAAAAAAGTGACACTGCCCTTAGCCTAGATGAGCAGCAAAAAATTAAAGAAGGTCTGCTAAAACTGATTGAAAAAACTGTATCCAACTAAGCCTATGTCTTTTTCACAAGATGAAATCAATTCTCTTATTGAACGGTCTGAAGAAAGCCAAATAAGAGCACGTAAGCGCACCATCATCGCAATTACTATTCCTACTGTTGCCGCAGTTCTGTACTTAGCTTTAACAGCTTCTCTGATTCTCACAGCCCAGGGCAACTTGCATGATTTAGAGAACAAGATCCAAGATAAAAGAAAGCAAATAACGCAGCTTGAACAGCAAGAAATACAGTTAGAACAACTGATTGCTGCTCAAAAAGCCCTAATTGCTGAAATCCCTCAACCGATTGTTCAAAGTGCTTATGCAGCAAATCCCAGTATAGCGAAGAAAGCTCCTTTAGTTTATATTCAGATTCGTGATCAATCACAGAAAAAGATAGCGCAAAGCCTTTCCAACACTTTGACTAAAGAAGGTTTCATTGTTCCAGGGTTAGATCAGGTTAATACAGGACCGAGTAATAGAACACAAGTGCGTTATTTTAGACCACAAGATAAGGAGATTGCAGATAACCTAGTCAAAACTCTTCAAACTTCAGGGATTCAAGGTCAAGTAGTTTCACAATTAACGAAAACTAGTAAAGCCAATCAAAAGCATTTCGAGATTTGGTTTAGCCCCAACGTACATTAACTTGCTTTTGATCGTAGTTGTGGAAGCATATTCTCTATAACTCAGACTCTTCTAGTTTTTAGAGCAGCAAAAGTTATTAGCTGTTTGGGATTTGGATATACTAGGATTAGATAACTTTAGTCTGTCAGAAAGCTTACTTGCATGACAAATCGTGAGCAATTGATGCAGGAACTTGAACAGGCTCCTGATGAAGTAGTCCAAACGCTGCTGGACTTTTTACATCGAGTCAAGGCAGTTCGCGAGACTCATCCTCTGGCAAAGTTTGCTGGAATTTTAAGTAACTCGGAGGCGGAAGAACTCCAGCAAGTCATTGCAGCAGAATGTCGGCAGGTAGATGTCGATGAGTGGTGAGATTGCCCTAGATACTTCTGTAGCGATTCGCTTTTTGAATGGAGATACAGCCGTCACTACAAAGGTATTGGCAGTACCGGAAATAGTTTTACCAATCGTAGTTGTGGGGGAGTTGCTGTTTGGGGCAGAAAATTCCACCCGTCCACTCCAAAATTTGCCTCGTTACCTAGAATTTGTATCAGCTTGTGTCGTTATCCCATTGGGAAGAGATACAGCAACAATCTATGCTCAAACCCGACTAGCCTTGAAGCAGAAGGGACGACCAATCCCCATGAACGATGTATGGATTGCTGCCCAGTGCATAGAACAGGGTTGGGTGCTGGTAACAGATGATCAGGATTTTAGTTACGTGGACGGGTTAATTCTGGAACGTTGGTAGCTTGGTTTAACACAACGTAGACGTTTGAGCATTGCCAAATAATTAACAGCAGAATTTAGCCTGGGGTAGAGGCGGGCAGCGATCGCATTCGCCAAAATAACGGAGCAGCGATGCGGTTGGCGAATCTGGAGTCAGGTTCGACTTCGGTTTGCTCGATTTTGGTGTGAGAAAAGACAATATCAAGGAATTGTAATATTTACTACACTCCCTCTCATAATTGTGCATGATGGGAAGTAGGAGAGCCGCTCTTAAATCTAGCGACTGTATTACACACGGCTACTCGCGATCGCAGAATTTGCTGAATCCAATTTGTCTGAATTTTGACCACTCTTCTTCTCATAGAGAGTGATAAAAATCACATTAGGAGTTTTCCAATGCGCTTTCAAAACGCTCTGGTAGGCTTGAGTGATCAGGCTATTCTTGTGTTTAAAAATGTGACCTTGAAAATGAGTGAACTCCGCTATGCCCTGGATCTAGCCAACAGCCAGATGGCAGAAGCGATGATGACAGAATTGCAGGCTCAAGAGATTGAAATTGATTTGGGCAGATATACACCAGAGGGGCAATGGAGCCGGGTCGATTCTCCCGCATGGTTTCAGCAGGGGATTGCCTGTGATGTATTACAGCCCGATATTCCCGTCGCTCAACCAGGGCGACTAAAGCTAAAAATTCAATTAGAATTCTGTCCGGATGAACCCGAGGACTGCGATCGCTGACGAGGCTCGTAGTAGCATGGCTAACAGCACTTATTCCCGCAAAACGAACTGTGAGCCATCCCCGCATTCTCTGTCTTGGTGAAATTCTGTATGACTTCCTGGCCGACCAACCAGGGTTGCCATTAGATCAGGTGAAATCCTGGACTCCCTATCCGGGAGGCGCTCCGGCGAATGTGGCGACGGCATTAGTTAAGTTAGGCACATCCAGTGGCTTTATTGGTTGTGTCGGACAGGATCACTTAGGCGAATCGCTAGTGCAATTGTTGCACGACATTGGTGTGGATGAGACAGGGATTCAGCGCCATGCTACGGCTCCCACACGGGGGGTTTATGTCGTGCGATCGCTGACCAACGATCGTAGTTTTGCCGGGTTTGGTGACTATCAAACCACAGAATTTGCTGACACGCATTTGCAAGCCGATCAGATTCCCGCAACCCTATTTGAATCGGCGGAATATCTGGTGTTAGGCACATTAGAAATGGCGTATCCCGATAGCCTAAAAGCGATCGAACGAGCGTTGCAATTAGCCGATGAACACTATGTCAAAATTCTGCTGGATGTCAATTGGCGACCCGTCTTCTGGCAAGATCCGACGATCGCACCCAAAATGATTCACGACTTAATCGAGCGGGTAGATTTTCTCAAACTGTCAGATGAAGAAGCCGAATGGCTGTTTGACACCACCGATCCAAGTGTAATTGCCCACCGTTTAGAACATGTGGAAGGGGTGTTAGTCACCGCCGGGGAAAAAGGCTGCGCTTATTACCTCAGTGGCAATGATGGCAAGGTTCCCGTATTTCCAGTGGAAGTAGAAGATACCACTGGAGCCGGGGATAGTTTTGTCGCGGGCTTTTTGCATCAACTCTGTAAATTCGGTGTCCAACACCTATCTGATCCAGAGATTGCCAACCGGATGGTAACTTATGCCAGTGCCGTAGGAGCCTTGACCACAACCCGACCCGGCGCGATCGCGGCTCAACCAACTGCCGCCGAAGTCGAAGCCTTTCTGCATCTGCAACAACAACCCAGCTAAAACCATTGCTATTGGACAATGTTGCTTAGGTTCCACGATCGCCTCTCAGTCGTCACTTTTAAGGGACAGTTTTTGATGGCAAAGGGGATTTGTCCTATGAACTTTGATGGTTGGCTAACCAAGTCATCAACTCTTCCGGCTGCGTGAAATCTAATAATGCCTCCCCCAGGGCTTCAAGTTGCTCAATAGACAGAGCCTGAATCTGAACCAGCATTTCTGGTGTAAGACTGCCTATTCTGCGGGTGAGAAGTTTAAGGATGAGCGATCGTCCTTCTTCTTGCCGACCCTCTTGTCTGCCCTCTTGTCTGCCCTCTTGTCTGCCTCTCTGCTCACCCTGACGTTCGCCTTCGCGCAAAATCTCTTGATACCAGGGTGACTCTCGCAACACTGCCATATCCCACCTCATAATTTGCCGCACGACTTCGCTCTCCAACACAAAACTAGCAAAAAATGCCAGCAACGATTCCAATTCGACCAACTGCTCATCCTGCCGTAATTGATTTAAGGCTTGTTGCACTACAGTTGACTCGCCGCCATTTTTCAAGACCGGAACAAACGGTAGCAAGGCGCTTAATGATCGCTCAAACACGATCGCGGCATCGACCTCCCATAAATTGATTACCTAATAATCCTGCCGTGCTTGTAATCCCAGAAAAGTAGATTCAAAGCGATCGCGAATTGTCACCGTGGTAGACGGAGGCAAAATATTGACTAAAACAGGATAGGTCGGTAATCCATACTTCTCGGTTGCCAGTCCGGCATAGGCTCGCATTCGGGATGGTAGCTTGTCGTTATAGCGTAATTGCAACTCATTTAAGATCAAAAATTCGCCTTGCGTAGGGCTATAAGCTTTCATCAGCACATCGTTTTCGCGACTGATCCATTGAAACTCTGATCCCAGGATTTCTTGGGCAACAATATCGTCTTGCTGAGTTACCCATTGCACCCAGGCATTTGGAGCCAAAGCGATCAGCCGTTTGCCACCAATATCTGCTTTTTTAACCACAGTCTGAATTCAAACTAAGTAGTTCAAATATCCTACCTATTTTTCTTCCGTTCTAGCGTTTTAGTACCTGCCGGAATCTAGTAACTGGAAAACTCATCCATGGGTTTTGTGGTCAATTTCACTCTGCAACCCATTTGAGCTACAGTTGCATTTGAAATTTTTCAGTGTTTATAAAAGCAGAGTTATAGAGGAGATATCGTCATACATTGAGTCAACCTACCTCTAAAGCACCCAGTCATTGGCAAATCGGGCTGGTGCTAATGATTGGCATTCTTGCCGCTTCTACAGCTGCCATTTTAATTCGACTCGCGATCGCCGCCGCCGCTATCCAAGGAGTCGGATTTAGTTTGGTGTTAGCCGCTTCCCGCCTCACGATTGCCTCGATCGTACTGCTACCGACCTGGCGATCGATTCAGCGTCGCCCACCCGCGATCGCCGCCTACCAAGCTGCCGCTGCCGCTGGACTTGCCTTAGCCATTCACTTCGCGACCTGGATTACCTCACTGTCTTACACCTCGATCGCGGCTTCTACTACCCTTGTCACCACGAATCCGATCTGGGTGGCGCTGTTCTCCTGGATCTGGTGGCGAGAACTTCCCTCACGCTTAACACTGGCTGGCATTGCGATCGCTCTATCCGGCGGCATTCTGATCAGCTTAGGGAGTGAATCTTCGACGGTGATTAGTAGTCAACCCTGGCTAGGTAATGGTTTGGCATTAATGGGAGCCTGGGCGGCTAGTGCTTATTTCCTGTTCGGACGGGAAGCCCAACGGCAAGGCATGGGAATTGGTGGTTATGCAACTGTAGCGTATACAGTGGCGGCGATCGTCCTACTGCCGTTACCGCTGCTGATGGGTACATCCTATCGTGGCTATCCGACTCTCACCTATGGCTATATGGTGCTGATGGCGTTATTACCGCAATTAGTTGGGCATACTAGCTTCAATTGGGCAGTCCGCTGGGTGTCTCCGACCCTGGTGACATTGGTGATTTTATTTGAACCCGTCATTTCCAGTATTTTGGGCTACTGGCTATTTAGGGAAGTCCCTGGAGTAACCGTGTTAGCGGGAGCGGGAGTAATGTTGCTAGGAGTGGCACTGGCTGCCGTGAATCGCTAAGTTCGATTGAGGAAGATTGAGAAATACTATCGGATCACAAATAAATGTGATGAACGTCACACGTAAGTATGATCACGATCGCTTCATAAAGTTGCATTAACCGGGATACTAAAGAAGACTCAACTTTAGCCGAGTCATCAACAGGGAACACACGACTGGCCGATCGGTTTCTTCGAGACCGTCGGTTTTTTGTTTTAAAGAGATTTAGCTATGGTGATCAAAATCACAGGGTAGTCTGATAGCGATCGCTCACTCAAGTTTAGATAACTGGTCTAATAAAGAAGACTCAACTTTAGCCGAGTCATCAACAGGGAACACACGACTGGCCGATCGGTTTCTTTCGAGACCGTCGGTTTTTTGTTTTAAACCCAATTCATTTTGTGATGAGAATCACTGGATAAGTTGATTTCGATCGCTCACCCAATCAGTAAAAACCGGGATATTAGAGGAGACTCAACTTTAGCCGAGTCATCAACAGGGAACACACGACTGGCCGATCGGTTTCTTTCGAGACCGTCGGTTTTTTGTTTTAAACCCAATTCATTTTGTGATGAGAATCACTGGATAAGTTGATTTCGATCGCTCACCCAATCAGTAAAAACCGGGATATTAGAGGAGACTCAACTTTAGCCGAGTCATCAACAGGGAACACACGACTGGCCGATCGGTTTCTTTCGAGACCGTCGGTTTTTTGTTTTAAAGGGTCATTACTTAACGCATTGCTGCCATCGTGTTCTTCCACGACAGTTCCTTACACAACACCATCAATGCTCGTTGATCTGCACCTTTAAACAAATTGCTATCAATTAATTCGGTTAATACCTGCTGGGTCAGTTGGGAGGCAAATGTCCCTCCGCAGCGTAGTAAGTGACTGTAATAACAGAATTGGGGTTTCTGAGCCGCATTCAAGTGAAACCGATACACCTCTTGCTGAGTCATGGTGTAAACCGGCGTATTCACGGGAACCACCACTCTGGGAATGCCGTGAACTCCATAAAAGGTGTTGTTCTCCCATTCCAACATGCCGATCAAGACTGTCCAGAGCAAGGTACGGGTTTCGGTGATCAGATCGGGGGTAAAGACTGGATCGGGTTCGCTAGACAGGCGAGGTCCCATATTCAAAAACATGGGATTGAACAGTTGCGAGTTGTAAACAATCCCGATCGCCCAATGGCGATCGTCGGAGTCTAACCGGACGAAGCTACCAAACCCATAATCATCGGGCTGGGGCGGTTCGGCATAATCCATCGCATCATCCAACTGCACAATATAGTCACAGTGAGAATTGGATTTGACCACTTTGCCCAAACGCATTGCCAATGCTCCTCAACGTCCAGTCATTCTAAGGATACGCGGGAATCGCCAAATCTGAACACCTGTACTGAGGCAACGATCGCGCAACAATCCTGATTAGTCTCACTGTCAAACTTCTGGCAACACCGTTCTAAACAACCGTTGTACAGCTTGTCTGGCTGCCATAAAGCCCCCATCAAAGTAGATTGCCGCGATCGCCGCTTCCAATGTATCTACTAAAACCTGGGGCTGTTCTTCAATTCGTTGTTGTCGTTCCACCGCACTCAGTTTGATCAAGTAGCCCAACCCGATCGCGATACCCACTTGGCTCAGAACAGTTTCTCGCTCCAGTTCCAATTCCAGTTTTTTGACTAATAATTCCGCTTCAGTTTGATAGCCTGCCCGCACCAAGCATTCGGTTAAAACCATTGTGACGATCGCATTCCCCAACATCACATAGGCTTCCTGGTGTTCACAGGATTGCGGTTGTTCCAACGCATAAGCTTTCCGCGTCAGCGCCCGACTCAATAACCGCTTATCAAAAAAGTAATACCCTAACTTCTCTTCAACCACCTGAGACATAACTTCCCCACCTCCCTCATCTCCCCATCTTCGCTAGCGCCCTCACCCCTGACCGCCCCACTGCGAATACGGATACTTCACCAAATTCGAGTTATAGTAACGCGGATCATGAGAGACTTCCTCACCAATCCAACTGGGCAGGTCGATCGCCTGATTGGCATCGCTTAATTCCACCTCTGCCATGATCAAGCCTTGATTGTCGCCCGCAAACTCATCCACTTCCCACACCAACCCGGATTGCACAATTTTGTACCGCGTTTTTTCGATTAACGGTCGATCGCAGAGCGTTTGCAACAGTTCCCTGGCATCCTCGATCGGAATCACGTACTCATATTCACTCCGACTAATTCCCTGGGTTGCCCCTTTGATCGTCAGGTATCCCTGATCTCCGGCAATCCGAACTCTCACAACTCGTCCGTCTGTTTTAGCGATATATCCCTGCGAATAAACCACTCCAGGAGCTAGTTGCCGCCAGTCGTCGCCGATGACTAAGAATTTGCGTTCGATTTCGGTAGGCATGGGAGGTTGGGGATGGGGAGGATAAGGGAGATGAGGAAGATAAGGAAGATATTAGGAATGGGCGATCGCGGGAGTGATGGCTTGTTGGAGGGTTTGCAGGGTTTGTTGGACTTGTCCGGTTTGTAACAGGGTTTCGGTATGGGTGATGCCATCGGCGATCGTGGAGCAAACTCCTAGTCGCCACAGGTAAAAGCCACCATTCCAGAGGGTCGATCGCCAGAGTTCGGAGAGTTCCCCCTGTAATACAGTGTGCATCGCTGTCACCAAATTTGCTGTCGTATCTAGTGGCACGTTGGTACCTTCAAACCCATAATCACGAGGATGCAGGTGTAAGCGCTCAAAGTCACGATCGCGATCTTGCATCCCAATAATGCCAGTGCGTTCTCTGGGTAGATCGCCACTGCCTTCCAACCCTTTCACAGTCGTAAATTGCGTGATCCCTCGGTGAGCAAACGTCTCCCGAAATCGTTCTTCGGTGGGAGGATGGACGTATCCGGCGACCACATGGGTTTCACCCGCGTAGGGCGACCACATCAGTTCCATTGTGGCTAACGGGGGACGTTTACCAATTTGCTCCCGGTAGGGCACTAAGCCGTGAGCTTGGGGGAAATGGGTCGGTAGATAGACAAAGCCAATGCCAGTAGTCTCTAAGACCGCCTGAGTTTGGCTCAAGGACAGCAACGACCAATCAACCCCCAGCCCTTTCCAGTAATCGATTAAGGGATCGCCTTCTTTCGTTGGCATCCGATCGCCCCCATGCAGCAACACTGGACATCCGGCGGTCGCCAGAATCAGCGCCGTTAAGGGCAAGATGGGAGCCGTTCGCGATCGCCCATCATAGGGAACCCCAAACACAGTCACAGGATGATCAGCCGCGATCGGGGCTAACTGCGGTCCCAGTTCCGCATAGGCATCCAGCATTCCGGCTAGTTCGGTACTGGTGGGGCGACGAATTCGGTGGGCAATCATAAATGCGCCAATTTGGGCGGGGGTCGCTTCCTGAAGCAACATCATCCGCATGGCAGCAGCAGACTCCTGGCGGGTTAAGCTCTCGCTGGTATGGGTGCCACTCCCAATCTTGCGAAGCAGCTCTCGAAAGGCATGACTCATAGATAACAATGACGAGGAGCTAGGAATAAGCCATTGTAAAGGCTATTGCGTCAGAGTTGAACCAGCAAAAGGTCATCAGTTGGTCGCAAGAGTCAGGGCGATCGCATTAGCTTCTCCCGCATCCAGCCTTGATTCTGGTTAGCAAGTTAAAACCATTCATTACAAGATCAATGGCTCAATTTTTGCCTGCACCTCCTCAACTAAGCTGTCTGGAACAGTTTCGATGAACTAAATGTTACAGGACAGGAGGGCTAGGGAACCTGAGAGATTCACCCTACATTAACACCAGAAGGCTTTCCGTTTCACTACTTTCAAATTGAGTAATTGTGTCAAAATTGTTTATCAAAATTTGAATAATCAACGATGTTGGACAATTGCCAATCCGAAGATAAATAAATTTAGGGGGATGACCATAAAGTAAACTGCGCTGGTGAAAGTCAGAATCTTTGGAAACAAGCACAAATCCATTTATCTTTGCATATTCCCAGATCACCACATCATCCGTATTGATCAGTCCTAATGGCTTGACATGCTCAGAATCCGGATAGAGATCGACAATTCTGGGAATAATCCGGTCTGATAGGTTTTCATCCAATAGCAGCTTCACAGCGATGCCACAAATATCTTTTTCTCACGATCGGCGGCAAACGCTAGACAAGCTTTGATGTCTTCCGAAGTAAGTTCAGAAAAATCCTCAAGAATTTCTGCCTCGGTCATTCCACCTGCCAAATATTCCAAAACATCGTACACTGTGATTCGCATTCCCCGAATACACGGCTTGCCGCTGCGTTTTCCAGGTTCAATCGTGATGATGTGTTGGTAGTCCATAAAGTGGTATGAGAGAATTTTGTTTATTATAATAGGAACTTTTGCTGCCTACAGACCGAGAATAGTGTGAGAGCTTATCTGCAATGTATTGAGCCACTGCTGCTAAAGTTCTCACTGGTAATGATTTCAAAATGACCAAAAGATCGCTGCTTTGCTGTAACGTCGTTGGCGAACTCCCATAGACTTTTTCTCGGTTGCAGCCTTGCCTCTTCATTTTACCTGAGCCATGAATGTGGCAATTTCTGCAACAGTGGAGGGAGTAGATCAAGCGAAGAACGTCCTACATGAAATAGAGTAGGTTAACGTTTCAATTGAACGGCTGTTAGTAACTTTTGCTGTAACACCGACTAAACTTGTTCAGTCCGCTCCAATTAGGTTGTTAGACCGTACCTCACCGATCGTCCTCGTACACAATCACAACGCTTCAATCTTGACGATACCGCCCTCAACATTATCGACCTGCAATCGATATCCGCGAAGTATTGCCAATCCTAGCAGGGGTTCCGTTTCGGCTTCGGCAATATCGATCGAGCGATACTGTCCATCCCAGATTACGGTTCCAGTGTAAAAGTCAAGCAGCGTTTTGCTACCATCCCCCAGGGTCGCTATATTGGAAGTTCTCCAAGGCAATCCAAGACGAACAATTATTTCAGAGGGCAAAGACAAGAATCCATCAAATCCGGTGTCAATTACGGTATTGACAAACTCTCGTTGCCCATTTGAGTTCCTGACTATGAGGGGAAGCGTTAATTCATAACGGAAATTAACAACTCCATAAATCATTAATCCTTTTTCAAACTCCTCGAACCAAAATGATAGACAGCGCTGTGCCCAACCCGAAGCGTCCAAGGTTGAGCATCAGGCTGGCGTTCATAGAGCCGCTCAGTTGCACCCATAAGGGTCTCATCGACTTCAAACTCTCCGGTTTCAATGTCGATCGCCACAATTTTGCCCTGATTGCCTGTTTCGACTTGCTGCCGAATGCCAGACTCATAGAGTTCTTGCCCACGTCGAGCTAACTCTTCTTTGCTGTAACGTCGTTGGCGAACTACCATAAGCTTTCCCTCGGTTTCAGCCTTGCCTCTCCATTTTACCTGAGCCATGAAGGTGGCAATTTCCGCAACAGTGGAGGGAGGAGATCAAGCGAATGCCCTACATAAAATAGAATAGGCTAACGGCTAAATTGAGCATCGGTGTGTGATCTAGAACATAAATGTAAAAATTCTCAATCACTGCTCCAATGACTTGTTGGCTGGTTTACCAAAAATCCACTAATTCAAAAAACTTTCGTATTCGTCATGCTCACCAATCCAGAACCAGTAATAATCTTCACCTTCTTTTAAGGCTAAGGCTCGATAGCCAGCACTGATCCGAGCAGACCAAAGTTTTTTACCAACTTTTTTGAAATGTAGAGAGGGATGAAGTGAGTTTTCCTTCCAAAGCCTGTACGCTTTTCGCGCTTGCTCTTTCATGTCAGGTGACAATTCAGCGTATGCTTGCCAAAAATCAGCCGTCGCGAAGGACTTCATCTAAATCTCTGATGTTGTTGGTCGCTATATCTGCCTCTGCTCTAGCAATCAGGTGATCTAATTTCCCTGCTGCCACATCTGCTTCAATCTGTCTGTCCCACATTTCATCAAGATATTCTTGCAGCCAGTTTGCCAGAGCGCGAATTTCACTCTCTGGCAGTTGCTTAATCGCTAACTCGACTTCTAGGCGATTAGTCATATGACAATTTCATATTTACAGATTAGCCCATTTTATCGCTAACTATGGCTTGGAGGTCAGTGCTGTTGGCACTCTATTAGATGATAATTGCTTGACCGATCGCACCACACGACACCGCGATCGCTTTTAGCTTGCAACGATTTGAATTAAGAAAATGCCTGTTTGCTTTCTATTTGTGTGTTTTCTATCTAAGTACGGGACAAAAGTTGTAGAGATTGCAAAAAGTCGGACCCATTAGACG
>NZ_JBLZFZ010000017.1:0-122242 GCF_050753385.1 Pantanalinema rosaneae CENA516 | reverse complement strand
AGATGTGTATAAGAGACAGTCTCCCCTCCGACCCGATCGCCCGTCTTGGCATCCTCCACAGTTATCCTGATTGGATCGTGCAAGTCTGGCAGGAACAGTTTGGCTGGGAGGCGACCGCGCAACTGTGTGACTGGATGAATCAACCGCCCCCGATCGATCTACGGATTAATCCCCTGAAAACCTCCTTAGAGCAGGTGATGGCGGCAATGAAGCAGCAGGGAGTAGCGGTACAGCAGGTTAATTCACTACCGCAAGCCTTGCGATTGATGCACCCCGTTGGCTCCATTCAAGCATTACCTGGGTTTCAAGAGGGCTGGTGGATGGTGCAGGATAGCAGCGCTCAACTGGTTAGTCATTTGTTGCATCCCCAAGCGGGAGAAGTGGTGATTGATGCCTGTGCGGCTCCTGGGGGTAAAACGGCTCATATTGCTGAACTGATGGGCGATCGCGGCACTATTTGGGCATGTGATAAAACTCCCTCACGGCTGAAAAAACTTCAACAGAACTGCGATCGCCTCGCTTTACAGTCGATTCGGATACACACGGGCGATAGTCGGCAGATCCCAGAATTTGTTGGCATCGCCGATCGGGTGTTATTAGATGCCCCCTGTTCGGGATTAGGGACACTGCACCGTCATGCCGATGCCCGTTGGCGACAAACTCCGGAGCGGGTACAGGAGTTAGTGCAGTTGCAGACCGAATTACTTCAGCAAACGACAACCTGGGTGAAACCGGGTGGCACGTTAGTCTATGCCACCTGTACCTTACATCCGGCGGAAAATGAACAGTTGATTACCGCGTTTCTGGCAAACCACGCTGCCTGGAAGCTTCTACCGCCTGCTCCCCAGTCGCCGCCTGCTGCCTATGCCTTGCCCGAAGGTTGGATCAAGGTCTTACCTCATCAACATCAGATGGATGGCTTCTTTATGGCACAGTTACACCAGACTGGTTGATGGCTGCAAATTTTCATGTCTGCCGTTGGAAATTACTTACCAAGCCGATGATGTGAGGTAGGGTATAGGGTGTAGGCGATCGCAGATTGAATAAACGGCAGGAAAAACTATGGAAGCCAATCCTACGGTCAAAAATCTCGTCAAAATCCTGATTGGCACAGCCTGGATTGATGGCAAAGTGCAGCCTGAGGAGCGTGATTACTTACATCGGGTAGCAAAGGAGAAGGGCATCGCTGATGATCCAGAGATTCAACCGTTGTTGTATGAGCTACGTGCCGTCAGTCCAGCGGAATGTTATGGCTGGGTGAAGGAGTATTTGGGCGATCGTCCCAGTTCAGAAGCGTGTCAACAGTTGATCGAAGCCATTAGTGGGCTGATCTATAGTGATGGCACAGTGGATAGTGAAGAAGCGAAATTGTTGACTAACTTACAGTTATTAGATCCCAGTGCTGAAGGGTCAACAGCAAATGATCATTCTGTGCTACGAGCTATCCGTAATGTTTACCAACGTTGGATTGCTAAATTAGAAAATTAATTTCATCAGTTGTGGATGGCATGACAATTCCCAAGGTACAAGGGTAATCATGACAATGATCCGATCTCTACCTTGGGAAAATGTTTAAGCTTGAGCCGATTAACTAATGCTGGAGTGAAGCATGGAGTAACTACAGCCCAGGATTTTCCTCTTTTTTCACATCGGGGACAAAATCAGGGCGCTCCTTATCTTCCCAGCCTACCGGGCGCTTTGAATTGTACCAGGCGATCGAGCCGATCGAGACAGCCGCAATGAAACCAATCACATACACGGCGGTAAAGGCAAAGGGAAAATGAGGACCGCTAGCTGCTACATCCATTAACAAATGCATTAGTATCACTCCTTTTGATCTAAGAGATTCTAAAAAACCAATATAGCCAGCATAAAAACTTTCTAGCAGTAAAACATCTGCCTGGAGTTTTAGTTACCCTTTCCGGCTGGCTGAACTTCGACTACTGACCTCCGGACGCGGGGGCCGGTGGAGCCACATCAACGGGCGGAGGCAGGGGTTCGGCGGTATCGGCTGGAGCTTCCACGGGAGCGGGAGCCTCGACGGGAGCCTCGACCGGGGCTGGTTCGGCGGCGCGGGGGGCTGGCTCCTGGTAAGACTCGCTGCTACCCGAGCTATAGGAACCCCCGTCCGAATACGAGCCTGACCCAGAACTGTAGGACGAAGAATTGTCATAGGAGGATGAGCCGGAAGAACCAGAACTAGAACTGGATTCCGGTGATTCATCGGAATCATAACTGGCGGTATAGGAGCGTGACGGGGTAACTGGTTTAGCCTTAATGCTGCCTTTGCGCCCATCAACATTTGGCAATTCTGGGAAGTATTTAACAGGCATTCCCTTCGTCGCACTCACCATAAAATCATGCCAGACAGCGGCGGCCGTGGTGCTGGCACTCCAGGTCGGTGTGTTATCGTCATTACCTAGCCAAACGCCGGTGGCTAACTGGGGAATAAAGCCAACAAACCATAAATCTCGGGCTTGTTCTGAAGTGCCGGTTTTGCCAGCGACCTGACGATCGAGCCTTGCTGGTTGACCTGTGCCACTATTCACCACACCTTGCATCATCCAGGAGATGATCGCTGATGTGGTTTTATCCACCACCTGTTTGGGCTTAAAGCTGGCATCATAAATCACCTGACCCTGCCGATCGATCACCCGGCGAATCCCATGGGCAGGGATGTATTTCCCCTGATTTGCCATCGTGGCATAGGCATTGGTCAACTCCAGCAGGTTCACTTCGGATGTCCCCAGTGCCAGGGAATAGGTCGGTAGGAGTTTGGACTGAATGCCCATTTGCTGCGCTAACTTGATCACAGGATCAAATCCTGTATCAATCAAGACTTTGACCGAGACGATGTTGACCGAGTTGGTCAGCGCATCCCGCAGGGACATCCAACCGCCATACTTGCGATTGGCATTCTTTGGGCGGTACCCGTCCACCACAAAGGGGGCATCCAGGTAGCCATCGTAAGGTGACAGCCCGGTGGCGATCGCAGCGGCGTACAAAATCCCTTTAAATGATGATCCGGGTTGGCGTTGAGCCTGGGTGGCGCGGTTAAATTGTCCTTCCTTAAATTCGTATCCACCCACCATCGCCCGGATTTCTCCAGTGGCTGAATCGATCGTCACTAAGGCGGCTTGCCCAAAGGCTTCATAGTAGCCCTCATTGGCAACAGCACTGTTGATCACCTCTTCTGCCGCTTTCTGCCACTTAGGATTCAAGGTGGTTTCGATCGTCAGTCCACCAACTTCTAGATCATCCTTTGAGACATATTTTGGCAGCTCTTGGCGAATGTAACTAGTAAACGACGGTGCAGCACTAAATAGCCGTTTAGGAATACTGGGTTTGAGTTTAATGGCTTCAGCCTTAGCAGCGTCAGCTTCTGCGGCAGTTATGAAACCCTGTTCCTGCATCCGTCCCAGCACAATATCCCGACGTTGGCGGGCTTTTTCCTGATCCACCAGGGGCGAGTATTCACTGGGGGCAGGGGGCAGTCCGGCGATCGTCGCGGCTTCGGATAGGGTTAGTTTGCTGACTGGTTTACTGAAATAGACCCAAGCGGCATCTGCCACCCCATAAGCCTCTGACCCGAGATAAACCAGGTTTAGATACCGTTCAAGAATTTGTTCTTTACTGAGTTCGCGATCGATCTTCTGTGCCATCATCGCTTCCCGGATTTTGCGATCCAGGCTGCGCTCCTGCGTCAGATAAACGATTCTTGCCAACTGCTGGGTGATGGTGCTACCACCTTCCACGACATCCCTTGCCACGATGTTGGTAGCAACCGCCCGCAGAATGGATTGATAATCAATACCATTGTGCTGGTAGAACCGCCGATCTTCAGCCGCAATAAAGGCATTACTGACCAGAGACGGAATTTGTTTGTAGGTCAGGGTTTCGCGGGTGGCAGGTCCCGTTTGTTGCAGGACTGAACCATCCATCGCTTTGATCGTCAGTGTTTGACTGCGAACAAACCGATTGATCTCATCTGTACTGGGCAGGCTCTGGTCAAGCGTCCAATAGCCCCATGCCAGAGTCCCACCTGTCCCGATGCCCAAAATGACTAACCAGAATCGCTTATAGCGGTAGATAGAGCGCCCTTTGTAGGACAACTTAGGAATTTGCCCGATCGCTCTAGCTGCCTGCGGGAGTTTCAGGGTGTCAGCGACTTGCTTCAGTTTAGGTGGAATCTTAATTTTGGGACGTTGGCGCGATCGCGCAGCGCGTCGTTGCTTCGCGGTGCCATTCGTCGCTTGACCATTCGATGCCGAGGCTGTGCCCCCATCAGAGAATTTATCAGTCTTGGTTCTGAGGGAGCTTGGCTCACTTACTTTAACCGACAAACTTTTAAGCTTCGAGATAAAATTGTCCACACTAGACCTCACCGCCACTGAAACCGTCGTTCGCTCATATTTTACGATAGGAGATTAATTCTCCTTAAAGACAACCGAACCCCTGAATAATGTGTGATTACAGGTGGTGTCCAACCACTAGTTAGAGCTAGTACTTTCCTATAGCGGTGTACCAATAGTCTATGGATCTTAAGAGAGAAAAGCGTTGTGTCAAACCACGGCATGACCTAAAGCTAAAGCTGCCACTAGCATTCCTAAAACCAGAAATGGCTGAGCGCTGGCTTGGTATTTCACGTCGTTCTCCAGAGGATTGCGGAGAAAATACATGTCTTGAAAGGTAATTTGCGGGATGATTAACAACATTAAAATGGCAGCATACAGGTTTTGGTGAATATGGATCAAGTAGGCAGCCATGCCAGCCTGGAAGATGTCAATCATCAAAACGCAGATCCAGGCAGCTTTTTGCACCCCAAACATGACTGGTAAAGATTTTAGTCCGAGTTGCCGATCGCCTTCCACACTTTTGAAGTCATTCACGACCGCAATCCCCAATCCTGCCAAACTATAGACCAACGTCAGACCCATGATGGTTGGAGTCAGATCACCAAACAAGGCTTGTCCTGCCCACCACGGTAACGCGATGTAGCTGGCACCCAGCGCATAGTTGCCCAACCAGCCATTTTGTTTCAGTTTCAGAGGTGGGGCGGAGTAAATATAGGAGATGAAGGAACCCACGATCGCCATGACGGTGATAGTCGGAAAACTATGTCCTGCCCAGCGATCCAGCCCATAGGCGACCAGAATCCCTCCCAGTAACAACACCCAAACCTGCGTAATCACCTGCGGAATCGAAATCGCGCCGGAGGGAATTGGACGGTAGGGTTCATTGATTGCATCAATCTCGCGATCATAGAAATCATTGATTGTTTGGGTGTATCCCGTCAGGAGCGGGCCCGACATCAACATACAGGCGGCAGCAATCAAGACATGATCGATTGACCAGACAAACTTGCCCGATGATGCGGCACCACAGACAACGCCCCAGATCAAAGGAATCCAGGTAATCGGTTTCATCAACTGAAGCCGAATTTTCCAGATCGAGGTTTCTCCGGTTTGCGCCCCTTTCATCCCCAGCATTTGCCGCGTTTTGGCACTGCGATCGAGGGAAGCTTCACCCGATTCATTGGCTTCATTCAGCGAATTGGGGGTAGCGATCGGATCCACTGCTGGGGGCAGCGTGGTATCTCCAGATACTTGGGAAGGATTCTGATCAGACATAAGGGGAAAAGGTAGGGTAAACGGAATCGCTGCGTTAGAAGGAAATAATCAAAAAGCCATCCTGAAACTTAGCACCCGCCACAGGTTTACCACTGAGTTCGGGGGGCAACATCAAGTTCCGGCGTTGGTCGCCTGCTTCTACCGTAATTTCAGGCCCATATTGGGTCAGTTTGATGTGTTTGCGATCGAACCCCGGTAAAAACAGGCTAACCTTCCGTTCGGCGACATTAATCGCGATCGGTCGGGAGGCTTGAGCGGCTTGATCAAAGTTCGGCAGGGCATCTACCAGGGGTTGCCAGTCATTCACGGCTTGGGTTGGTACGGTGGCGACAGGCAGTGGCTCAAAGGTGTCGTTGGTACTATGTGAGCGATCGGCTTGATTCAGGATCACGCCACCTACTGTCACGCCAATTTGTTGTGCCGCCCCCCAGAGATACTTCGCTGTGACGATCGCGGCTTCATCCGGAGTCGTGACCAGATAAGCGGCAACCCGATTTGGATCCGCTACAGCCGCCTTCCCGTCCTCCAGGATGTTCGTTGCCTGTTTGGCGGCGGGTTGATCAAACATATCGCCCGACCAACTGACATTCAGGACGGTGCTGGCGATCGGTTGTAACAGTGGCATCACCGTTTTGCCTAAATCTGAGTCGGCAAACACTCGCCGGAATCGCCGCAAATACCAGCTAAAAATTTCTGGCATACCCAGCATTCGTAGGGTGGTTTGATCGCCTGCCCCGTCGTACACGATCGCGTCATACTTGCCACTGGCATCATATTCCCGCAGGGCGTTGAGTGCCAGCGCACTATCCATTCCTGGCAAAACCCCCAACTCCTGCCCAAATACTTCCTTGAAGAATGGTGTACGGAGGTATTGAGTTTCCAGTTTTTTCAATTCATCCCAACTGCGTTCCAATAAGGTGGCTGTATGCAGTTGCACAACCTCAAAATTGGCAGCAAGTTCCTGAGGATCTGTCCCCAAACTGGCGGCTCCGAGCATGATGCCGAGGGCAGGTCCCGGCGACTGACTTGCCAGTAGTACGCGTTTGCCCTGACTGGCAAGCCGTTTGGCGGCTGCGATCGCGATGGTAGTCCGACCGACTCCGCCTTTGCCTAAAAATGTCAAGATCAGTGCCATGAGTGATTTCTACATAGACTTCTTGCAACTGGCGATGCTTGCGCCGCAAATATCGCCGTTTTCAACCAGTATGTCGCACATCCGCAAGCGGTCTAGTATTCTGTCAGGCGTATTTTCAGCAGACGCTTACGAGGCAGGTTCGACCTCATCTTCAAAAAACCAGGTCGCGAACTTGTCGTCAAACTGAATCAGGACACCGACTCCACTGCCATCCGTCATTTTGTAGCTTTGGATCGTGCCGACTTGCCCCAGACGCTTGACAACCGCATCTGATACACGATCGCGTAACCGACAAATCCGAACCTTTTGACCGACTTCCATTTCTACTCCAAGACAATCAACCAAAAATCAGTGTATCAGCGTCGTGTACAAGGTTAAAATTCAGGCGTGAATGTTTACGATTTTTGAACTTCAAATGCTGGCAAAACGGATTTTACCTTGTCTGGATGTAAAAGCGGGTCGGGTCGTGAAAGGCGTGAATTTTGTAGACCTGAAGGATGCTGGGGATCCAGTGGAATTAGCGCAGGCGTATAACCAGGCAGGTGCCGATGAGCTAGTGTTTCTGGATATTACAGCCACTCATGAAGACCGGGATATTATTATCGATGTAGTCTACCGAACTGCCGATCAGGTCTTTATTCCACTGACGGTCGGAGGTGGAATTCAAAACTTAGAAACAATTAAACAATTGTTAAGGGCTGGGGCGGATAAGGTGAGCCTTAATTCGGCGGCTGTGCGTGACCCGGATTTCATCAACCGCGCCAGCGATCGGTTTGGTAACCAATGTATTGTGGTGGCGATCGATGCGCGACGGCGGCAAGATCCCCAGAATCCCGGCTGGGATGTCTATGTTCGAGGCGGACGAGAGAATACCGGATTAGATGCGATCGCCTGGGCAGAGGAAGTCACCCAACGGGGAGCCGGAGAATTACTCATCACCAGTATGGATGCCGATGGCACTCAGGCGGGCTACGACCTGGAGCTAACTCGGACGATCGCTGATCGGGTCGAAATTCCCGTGATTGCTTCCGGGGGGGCAGGGAATTGTCACCATATTTATGAAGCGTTGACGGATGGCAAAGCGGAGGCCGCCCTATTAGCGTCATTACTGCATTACGGACAGTTAACCGTTTCTCAGATAAAGTCTTATCTGGCAGATCATCATGTGCCGGTGCGATCGCTGGCGGCTTGAGTCTGCGATCGTCGTCAAGCTAAATAGATTCAGTAGATTTCACCCAAATCTTTAAAGCTCTCTTACTCTAGAGTTAAATTTCTTTTGACTCCGCATCTGGCAGCTTTGCCTGAGTAACTGTTACAATTTGTAAAATATGCTGATTACAATTCTTGCTATTACGGTTGCTTTGGTTGCCTGGTCACTGCATTTGATGCAGGAGGCGATGGATCGGCGCGAATTTTCATTAATGCTGGCGGGAACGTTAGTGGCGTTTTCAGCCGCCGCCTTAGTCGCCGTTTATTTTTTAATGGGAAATTATATTGGCTATATGGCACAAATGGCGCATCGAGCCAATCAGACTGAGGAGTCTGTCCAGATCTGGATCTCGCAGCTAGAACCTCTAGATGGGGAAGAAATATCATCCTCAGCCGTTCGATCAGATGTGTTCTTTCCTCAGGATGTCGGTCAGTGGGTCATGTCCATTGATGAGTGATGAGGGCTGAGTAGGGAGGCGTTGCGATCGCTGGAACCGGGAAAGCACGATTTTTCGGTGATTAGAGAAGAAAAATTAGGGTTGCTTGAACTGAATGCAACAATCCGGGTTAGAAATTAGTAAGAAGTGGCAAAACTAAGTTCAGCTACGATTCATTAGACGAGAACCGATCGGCTAACATAACTGCTGGACGTGCATCTAGCTCGTTTGATCTGGATGCCACAGTTGTGCGGTCTTTCAGGTTCGCTAACGGAGCTTATCTTAACTGGAGCTTATCTTAACTATGGACTACGCAATTCCTGAGCTTGACACGATTAGCCGACAGTTGATGAGCTTGGAGCGACCCAAAAAGGCAAAGATGTTGGTGGTGGATGATGAGCCAGACAACTTAGATTTGCTCTACCGAACGTTTCGCCGGGATTTTCAGGTCTTAAAGGCAGAAAGTGGGGTGCGGGCATTGGAAATGTTGGCAACCGAGGGCGAAGTTGCCGTGATTATTTCTGACCAACGCATGCCGGAAATGAAGGGAACGGAGTTTCTCAGTCGGACGGTGCCGCAATTCCCGGATACGATGCGGATTATTCTGACCGGGTTTACGGATGTGGAAGATCTGGTGGAAGCGATTAACTCGGGGCAGGTATACAAGTACATCACGAAGCCCTGGGACCCGAATGAACTGAAAGCCGTTGTGCAACGGGCCGCCGAAACCTACGAACTGCTAAAACAACGGACGGAAGAGTTACAACGATCGCAGGCGCAAACTGCCCTTCTGTCGATCATTGTCCGTGTCGCGCAGGAATCTGCCAGCCTGGATGTTTGCCTGGAACCGATCGCGACTGCCTTTGGCAAAAACTTCCATGCCGATGGGGCAATTCTGCAATTGGTTGAAGGGAATACCCTAGTGCCCAGTCAAGGAACCTTTAGTCTAGAGGGGACAGTCGAGAATTGGCTGGATCAAGATCCCCTGGTGAAAGAGGCGATCTCCTCCCACAAAATGCAGGTGGCAGTGAATATTCCGGCGGATAGCAATCTGGCATCCATTGCCCATTACAATACCTCTGGGGTACAGGCACATTTAATTGTGCCAGTGACTTACCGAGAGGAGGTGTTAGCGGTGTTGTCGTTGCAATGGCAGCAGCCCTGTACCTTACGGGAAGATGAACTGGTGTTATTGCATTTGTCGGCACAACAAGTTGCCCTTGCCCTCACCTGTACCCGGCACTACCGTCCTGTTGCCTGAACCTAATCTTCATGACTCCGACCTCTGAGCAGATTCGTGCCATTTTCGATCGCATTGCCCCGGTGTATGATCCGTTAAATCATTGGCTCAGTCTGGGGCAGCATCGGGTCTGGAAGCAAATGACGGTGAAGTGGAGTGGAGCGAAATCCGGAGATACCTGCCTGGATGTCTGTTGTGGCAGTGGCGATCTGACGCAACTCCTCGCTGAACGGGTGGGGGCAACTGGGAAAGTCGTGGGACTGGATTTTTCGACAGCGCAATTAGCGGTAGCTCGGCAACGGGTGCGCGATCGGTTCCTGGACTTGCCAATTACCTGGCAGGAGGGCGATGCTTTGGATTTACCGTTTCCAGATCATAGTTTTGATGCCCTGACGATGGGGTATGGGTTACGCAATGTCACCGATATTCCACGCAGTTTACGAGAACTCTGGCGGGTGTTAAAACCCGGAGCGAAGGCGGCCATTCTAGACTTTAATCATCCCCAGAATCCCCCCATGCGGATGTTTCAGCAATGGTATCTGGATCATTTAGTCGTACCCGTTGCTAACTACTTTGGTCTGACAGATGAATATGCTTATATTGCGCCAAGCCTAGAGCGATTTCCGACTGGCGACCAGCAGGTAAATCTCGCCCTAGAGGTAGGGTTTTCCACCGCCACACACTACCCGATCGCCGGGGGTACGATGGGGGTATTAGTGGTGTGTAAATCGTGATCCGTTCGCGATCGGGTAGTCTGATCAGCCACTAATGACCCATCCCTTATTTTTTCCCTGCCTTGGATCCCTCGACGATTTGGCTATTTATTGCTCCTCCGGTGGTTGGTGGCATTATTGGTTACTTCACCAATGATATTGCCATTAAGATGCTGTTTCGCCCCTACCGTCCGTTGTCTGTGGCTGGCAAGCGGCTACCCTTTACCCCCGGATTGATTCCCCGTAACCAGGCTCGGTTAGCTAAACGGATTTCAGATACCATCATGGGGTCGCTATTGACTCCAGAGGAACTGCACAAACTGGCTCAACGCTTGTTACAAACCGAGCGAGTGCAGGCAGCCTTACTCTGGTTGTTGAAACTTGCCTTGGAACAGTTACAGGGCGATGCCCAACAAAAAACCGCCAAGGTGCTGGCAGGGATTTTGCATGATCTGTTAGGGCAAACCTTACCCCGCTTGTTGAAGGTGCTGGCTCGCCAGGAAGATTTTCTGGAAACCCAGTTGAACCAGATTTTTGATCAGGTTGTGCTGGAGTTTCGTTTAAGTGAGGAACAGGCGACCAAATTAGCTGATTGGTTATTACAGGTCGTGTTGCCATCGGATGCAATTCGGCAACTGTTGATCGACTTTTTGACCGATCGCAATATCCAGGTAATTGATGAAGGTTTTCGGGAAAAAACCAGTGGCACGTACTGGGTGATCGCCAACTTGTTTGGCATCCGGAATGCCTTGCTGCGTCTCCGCACCTTTTGCCTGGATGAACGGGATGCCAGTAATGAGCGGATTGCTGAACTGTTGCAGTCTCTGAATATCCAGCCCCGCTTAAAGGAATGGTTGCAAAATCTGTCGCTGCAAAACCTGCCCGTTTCAACGGTGCGCCAACTGCGGAAAACCTTACGGGATACGGTGCGGAGCTATGCTCAGGATAAAGGGGCTGAGGTCTTAGAGGAATTGGGCAAGTCGGTGGATTGGGATAATCTGGCGATGGTGATTCTGAATCGGCTGCGGACATCCCCGGTGGTGAATGAGTCTCTGGAAGTGATCAGCCTGGAATTAGCGCTGATTCTGGAACGCTACCTGGAACGGGATTTAGAGTCTCTAGTGCAGCAAGCGATTCCGATCCTGAATATTGATCAGGTGATTATTAACCGCGTTAATGCCACATCCCCGAAGGATCTGGAAGCTGCCATTAACGGTATTGTCAAAAGCGAACTGCAAGCGATCGTCAATTTAGGCGGCATTCTGGGCTTCATCATTGGGCTGCTACAATCTGCCTCGCTCCTGTTGCGGTAGATCACTAAACTATTTAGCCTGAAGCTGTTGCATCGCTTGTTGTAGGTTACGATGAGCGGCGGTATAGCTCTGATCCAGGGCGATCGCTTGGCGATAGGCGACGATCGCTTCGGCAATTCTGCCTTGCTGGTGGAGGGCGATCCCTAAATGATGGTAAGCCAAAGCAAATTTCGGGTCAGCTTGAATAGCGTTCTGGTAGGCAACGATCGCGCGATCGACCTGCTGTTGTTGCTTGAGGGCATCCCCTAAAACGGTATGGGCAACGGCAAACTGTGGATCGAAGTCTACCGCCTGTTGGTATGCCGCGATCGCTGCCTCTAACTTACCCTGACGCTCCAATACCTGCCCCAGACTTTGATAGACAAATCCATACCGAGCATCGGCTTGAATCGCCTGTTGGTAAGCCGCGATCGCCGCATCGAGTTGACCTTGCTGTTCTAATAAACCGCCCAAATTGTAAGCACTGTAGGCATCCCAGGGATGGAGTCGTAGAGCGATTTGGTAAGCTGCGATCGCGTGATCAACCTGCTGGTTTTGTTCAGCAGCCCGTCCCTGTTCGACATAAAAGGCATGACTGAACTGATGAATTGCCAGACCTACGGCGATCACCAAGGCTCCACCCAGTAATCCTTTTTGATAGGGGTGCTTGGCGATAGGTTTGCCTGGTCTGAGCGATCGTAGCATTCAGTGAATTCAATAAACTCATGGGTACGATTGCTTTTATCCTAACGGCTGATCAGGTGGGTTGCTTGCGTAAACTTGCTGTTAGAATGAAACCCAAACTTAGAGGAGTTGCCCTATGTGCGTAACCTGTATGCTGACCTCGGCTCTGCTCCTGTTTACGCCGACCGGTTCCGATCTATCAGTACAGCAATCGCGATCGTTGCCGTTAGCCCAGGATGCTCAGATGGCGATTACCGAGGTAGTCAAGCGCATTCCCGCCGATGCAACGACCCAGACGCTCCATCAAGGTCTACAACAGTTGCATGGAAAATTAGCTGAGACGGCGAGTGATCAGGAGGCTAAAGCTGTATTGACGCAGGAGCTAACTGATCTGCGCGATCGGATTGCCGCCGATCCCAATGCCGAGCAGATGAATCAGGTATTAGAAGATTTGGTCATTCCTAATGATCCGTTGCTGGAACTGGAGTCTAGTCCCCAATCCTCCTTAGACAGTAAACGGTGGGGTTGGCTGAAGTAAGCATAAACTACTGCCCAGAAAACCGATAGCCAGCGTACTGATCGCCTTCATATAGGAGTACCAACCAGGTTTGAGGATCGAACTCTAGCGGATAGGCTTCGCGTTGCGCGGTTGCCCCCACCCGAATTTGCAACTCTCCCAGTTCACAATACGGAGCTTTGGTAATCTCCCGCACCTGTTGCTTGTTGCCCCCTTCGGGAATGGCGAGCAGGCGGGCAAGTTGGTGTTTCGATAATGTTGCCTCCGCATGAATCACTTTCTGGCAGGAGTCACCGATCGGTTTGCGATTACCCGAAAGCTGCGATCGTGTTTGCAAATCCGTGAGGAGTCCGAATGCCAGTAATACCGAACCAACGGCCATCATCCGTTTCGATCGCCCATTGCGAGATCCACGAAAAGCCATACGCCTCCAAAGGATGAACCAGGATTGAGAGTAGGGTTGCTCTATAGCCTGCCACCGAGCAAAAATCCCAGCATGATCAGAAACAAGCGATAAATGGAAATCGATCCCGCCCTGGGTACAAACACAGCCAGATAGACGGCGATCGCGGCAGGAGCCAACATCAACAGAGTGACAACGGGAGCCAGCACCGGATAGGACACAACCAGGGCTTGAGCACCGAATCGGATAGCAGTAGCAAGGGCAATCCAGATCCCCGCATCACCAATACGATCCAGGGGTTTTTTCGGTAATCGAAAGATCAGACGTAATGGCAACGATCGTTTGCCAGGAGATCGCTGGCTAGCCCGGGTTGTCCGGGGAACCTCTCGCTCCGCAAACTGGGTCGGGCGGGAAGAAGTAGAGGTCGGTTCTGGTCGCGATCGCTCGGGTGGACTGGATGCTGGCATTGGTCCAGGAATTTCGTCAGTTTCGGTCATGTCCAGTTGCCAATCATCCATTGGGGCTGCCTCTGTATCGGGTAACTGACTGAGAGAACTCGCCGCTTCTTGCATGGCGGTTTCCAGTTCTGCCAATCGCTGTTTAATCCGTTCTGCCTGTGCCTTCAGGGTTTCGGTATCGTCGATTTCACGTGGGTTAGATGAGGCGGAATGAGGCGGTCGCCGCGATCGTCGTTTGACTGAAGTCGAATCCTGCGATCGATTCACCTGTTCCACTGCTTGTTCAAATTGCAGACGGCGGTTTGCCCGTTCGACTAATAGTTGATTAATGCGTTCTGCCTGCGCTTCTAAGCGGTGTAATTCTTCAGCAAAGGGTTGTTGCATCTCCTGAAGTTGCCGAAAGGAGGGTTGAGTTTTCTGCACTGCCGTGGGTTGAGATTTGCGTTTCGCCGCACTCGACGATCGACGTTTGCTGCTAGAGCGACGGTTAAGGGGAGCTTCGGCAATGGTGTCGAGGGATTGTCCAGTTGGGTGACTGGTGGTTGGGTCATCTGCTGGCGGAGGATTACCTAAGTCGTCAGCTAAATCATCCAGCGAATCCGGTTGTTCCGCCAAATTGCGCTGAATGGGATATTTCCGTGCCTTAGGCGACTGAAATTCATCCATAATGGGGCAGACCAAAGTACACAACCAAAAATCCCTACCAGAAGAAATTCTACCAAGGAATCTGGTACTATTGTACTATAATTAAGGATTTGCAGTTTAAAAAATAATCTAAAAAACTTTCAAGTTGGGCGATCGTGGCTGCACTCAATCGTGTTGCTATTCAGATTCAGTCAGGAGCTTGGTAATGGACATCACTGGTCAGATTGCGGTGCTGAAAGGGGGCATCCGACGAGTTAGCCTGTTGCTGGCAGCCATTGGTTGCTTTGTCCTGGGCAGCTTTGTGTTCCCTGCTGCCGCTGTCGGTCATTGGCAGATGGTCGCGCAGTCCGCCGATCGCCAACACGCTCAATATGTTGACCTGGATTCGATCGCTCAAACTGGAGCGATCGTCCGGTTGCACACCTACTGGATGGATCAACGGCAACCGGAGGCGAAAACCTACGCTGTAGCAGAATATCACTGCGATCGCCAGCAATTTCGGGATCTAGAACTCAATGGTGAACCTCACCAGAGTGACTGGCAAACCATCCAAGCCGATCCCCTGAATGCCGCTGTGATGCAGTATGTCTGTCACCATTAACCATTCCTCCTGCGATCGCTCCTAATGAAAGAGGGATAGCATCGGCAAAGTGAGCCAGACAGCGGCCAAACTTAAGGAGTGGATCGTTGGGGTTGCGGGTTTTGCGATCCTGCCAGATGGCATTCTCTACGGTTTGGCTGGTAAGGGGAGTCTAACTCTTCTAAAGCGCTCCAAATTTCCCTGAACAACGCTTAAAATGGCGCAATAACCAGATTCCAGCATCACTATTCTTGGAGCGGCGATGGTAGCTTGGCTGTCAAGCAGTCCAATGGACATGAATACCCGGAAAGAGGAGTTCAGTTATGCCTATATCCACGCGATCGCTTCAGTAGCAGGATTTTCAGTTCATATTAAGGGTAGGTCGATGGATGCGGCTGGTATTGATCTAATGATTGAAGTTCCAGGGGTATTAGCCTCTAAACCTCGCCCTAAGCTGGAACTTCAGGTGAAGTGTACGGATGACGAGAGCATTGTAAAAGAGACAACAGTTAATTTTTCTTTAAAGGTCAAAAACTATAACGATCTGCGTTATTCTGAACCGATCATTCCTGCTCTGCTGGTTGTGATGCTTGTACCAACTGATCTAGAGCAGTGGTTTGAATACTTTAATGTTCCAACTTTATTGTCTGGTAGCAATGATGAGATAACAATTTTAAGAAAATGTGCTTATTGGATGTCATTGAAAGGATCACCAAAAACCTCAAATAAAAAGATTACTGTGCATATCCCTCGTCAAAACCTGCTGACCCCTGAGTCATTAATCGATCTGATGACTAAGGCTGCTAAGGGAGAAGACCTATGAAGCTGCCAACTCAAGACATTGATGCCTTTAACAATGTAGATTTTCAGAAAGTTGCTGAGTATCTTCAGCACAGGAATTGGCATGAAGAAGAAAGAATTGATGATAGGGCAGCAATTTGGGGCTATGTGAATCAGGAGGGGAAAAAGGCTGAGGTTTTGCTTCCTTTAACAAGGGAAGTTCCTGATTATGCTTCCCGTATGGATGATGTATTTCGGGTTTTGGAGATTATTGAACAACGCCCAAAAGCAGAGATTTTCAATGATTTAGTGGATGTGATGGCGATCGCGGCTGACAAACAGCGTGAAATCCTAAACCTTCATTTTTACTTTGAATCAGAAGATAACCGAACCTCAGCAGTGGAGGCATCGGCAAAGCACTTGGGTGCAATTCTGGAATCTCTACAAGCGTTGTTTGATTCGATCGGACAAGTCAAAGCGGGCAGACCTAGTCCGTTTGGAAAGGTTGCCAAAGACATCACTGATCAGACTCGGTTATCGGTTTTGGGAACTTTCAAAGGGTCTTTTGGAGTGCGATTGGCATTAGCCCCTCAACCACAGGAACAGCAGCCAAATCTGTTCAACCAGCTTCCCCCTGAACCATTGGGCGAACTGGTAACACAGGAATTTTTAGAGATTCTGAGCCAGACCCATGAGCAACGGTTAGAGCAGTTGAGCGATCGCCTGATCAGTCTGCAACGTCGCACCGCTTCTAACTATCGGAAGTTTTTGCTCTCGTTACTGGATGCCAGCACAGATTTAAGGGTGGATTGGGGGTCACTCAACGCTAATCGGGGTGGAACGGCAGCAGTCACATCAGCAGATGCGATCGCCACGGTGGAAGCGATTAAGAAAATTGAGGCAGATGCCCCCCAAGAGTATCAATTAGTCAGTGAGCTTTTAGCAGCCAGTAAGAGCAATAAAACCTTTGAGCTTCGTAATATGGAGAATGATGCTCCCCTCGTAGGAAAAATAGCCGATGAAATCATTAGCTCTGGAGAGGTGGAGCTAACCATTGGCAAGCTTTACAACGTAACTGTGAGAGAACGAATCTCTGTATCCCCAATTACTGGAGAAGGCAAGATCGAACGTACCCTAATAGCAATTCACCCTTGGCATTCAGATACAACGGTTGCGGCTTAGAAAACGTTAAGCCGCAAAACCCCTCATATCAATCTTGCCAGTAACAGCATCGGAGATCAGAGCGGTGCGGTATTCTTCCAGTTTGACGATTTGCTCTTTCACATTCTAAATCGCCTCTTTCATCTGTTAGCAGACCAGTGCTCCTATTTCCAGGGGGGTATGCTGAACGGGACTGGCGCGATTCGAACGCGCGACCTATCGCTTAGGAGGCGATCGCTCTATCCTGCTGAGCTACAGCCCCAATTCTTTCGTCATCATAACAGTTACCTTCTAGATCCGGTATTTTAAGAACCTACCGGAGTCGGTTGAGGGGTTGGAGTGAGCTTCGGATAGGCAATGCGTTGATGATTAAACTGTTGCCAAACCTGTACAAAAATCTCGGCAATTTGGGACATTTCCTCCCGGGTTAACCCAGAATCAACCAATTGATTATCCTGCCACCGGGCTCGGAGAATTTTGTTGATCATCGATAGGGCTTCTTCGTAGGTCGCATCCTTCAGCGATCGTAGTGCCGCTTCGCAGGAATCTGCCAACATCACAATCCCTGTTTCCCGGCTTTGGGGAATAGGGCCGTCATAGCGAAAATCGGCTTCGTTGACCTCGGGTATAATGCCATCTACTTCTGCTTGTTGCTGTGCTCGTTGTTGTGCCTGGTGGTAGAAGTAGGCAATTAACATGCTGCCTTGATGTTCTGGGATAAAGGCTCGTACAGCTTTCGGCAAGCGGAATTTCCGCGCCATCACTAAGCCTTCAGACACATGCTTTTTGATGATCTCAGCACTTTTGTATGGATCATCAATCAAGTCATGTTTATTGGTTCCCCCCATCTGGTTTTCGATGAATCCCTGGGGATCATGCATCTTGCCAATATCGTGGTACAGAGTGCCGGTGCGTACCAGTTCGACATTGCAGCCTAGGGCGCGGGCAGCCGCTTCTGCCAGGGTGGAGACAAACAACGTATGTTGGAAGGTTCCTGGCGTTTCCGCAGCTAAGCGCTTAAGCAACAGCCGATTAGGATTAGCCAGTTCAACTAACCGAATAGTGGTGACCAGGTCAAAGAGTTGTTCTAAATAAGGGCTACTGCCTAATGCCACGATGATCCAGGCAAGTCCAATTAAGCCTTGGAGGGCACTAGCTCCTAATAAGGTGTACCAAACTACGCCGGAGGCAACATTCAGAACTAGATAAAGAGTGCCTTGCAGTAAGCCGACGGCTCCTCCTAGTAGGGCTAGTTCTTCCCGCGATCGCAACCGTCCTGCCACCGCACCACAGAGCAAACCACCCGCCGCACTGGCAAGCAATTGGCTCCAGGCAATGTCCATGCCAATTGGCAGTAGTACAGCTAATAGTCCAGTGACGACCAGCCCCAGGGGCGCACCATAGAAGCCACCCACCAGAAAGCCGACGACAGGTAGATTCGTTGATGGCAGTCGTAGTGCCACCAGGATAGGGGTACTGAGGGCAAGCAACCAGACCAAAATGCAGTCTCGCCGCCGTAGTTGTGGTTGGTAGCGGCGTTTCACCACCCAAACGATCGTGACGGCACCCCCCACTAGAGTGCCAAAGCTAATCAAGCCAACCCAGTCTAACCCCCGCCGACTTAAGCCAAAGTAATCCAGTAGGGCAAAGTTGGCTGAGGTGATTGTTTGACCAGCCTGGACAATTACTTCCCCCCGTTTGATACTGACCTGAACGGGTTGAATCTCTTGCGCGGCTTGCTCAGCTTGAATTCGCGTTTGATCCTCGTCCCGGATCAGGTTGGGTTCCAGTGAGGTCAGCAGCAGTTGGGCGGCGATCGGGGCAACCTGTGCTGGTAACTGCTCCTTCACTTGCAACTGCACCGCACTGGATAAAATAATTTGCGGTAGTCCCTGGTGGATCCCCTGGGCTAAAATACGCTGGGCAATCCGGCGGGTCTGGGTTTGAGTGTTCTCCCATTCTGCCGGAGTCAAATCCAGTAACGCCGCATCAAATAATGGTTGTTGTTTCGACTCAGGCGAATTGATGGGTGATAGGGAGCCCAGGGCAGTGGCGTAGTTTAACCGAGCTTCTGAAATCGTTTCGATCAGTGCCAGGTAGCTGCCTAAGTCAGCCGAACGCCGATAGGCCAACAGTTCCCCGATCGCCTGTTGTCGCTCTGCTTCTGTGGAGGCAGGGGAAGGGTTAGACGAGGGGGTGGTTGCAGCCGTTGATTTGGGCGATCGAGGGGAGGAAGCAGGAGGATTGGTGCGAGTACCCAACACGATTTGCCAGTCCGACTCGGGAGCGCGGCGCAGATATAACTGGGTTTGGGTGGACAGGATAGCGGTGCTAGTAAAGGGAAACTGTCCTGCCATGCCTCGAAAATCACTACCCTGTTGAAAACGCTCCTGAAGCCGTTTATAGCTTTCCTGGGTCGCCAAATGATCGAGCTTTAACACTGAAATCGAGCCATCACGGGCAGCTTTCCGTTTGTCGGCGGTTGCCTTGGCATCCTCAACCGTAGCGGCGGCGGGGGCGTAGATGGTTTGGGGAGCGGCTCGCCCAATATCGAGTTTAGGGGCGTTATAAAACCGGTAGCCGATCGCGCTAGTCAGGGATGCGACAGTCACCATTAGCACTAATGGCGGACTGGAAACCAGAGTTAATAATCGTTGATTGCGGGCTGGAGGTCTGGAACTGCTGCCTTTAGTTGCATCTAATATAGGCTTTGGCTGACTGCCCAACCAATCATGAAATTTAAATTGCTTGTTCCACAGGGCTTTACTGGAGTCCATCCATGAGCGATCGCGGTATTGTAAGCGAACCTGTTCAAGCTGGTGTGCCAGCGATTGCAGCAGCTTCATCACATCACCCAATCCCAAAGATGGACGGTAACGATTCCTGGCGAAGGTAGAAACGTTCGGGGGAGGAATGCATAGGCTCCTACATTATAAGAAGCTGGATCAAAAACCAGGACAATTCTCTATGCCAATTTCATAGAGTCGCATTTGGTGATGAATTCCAACGAGGGCGAAGGACTTGCGGCGCGGCTACGGCTGCCATCCGTTGTTCAACCACCGCCACATTGTAGCTGCCCGACCAACTGGCGAAGAGTCGGGTTGCCTGGTGGCGGATTTCTAAGGTTGTCGGTAAGGCATCGGTTCTGCTGATACGGCTGTGATCATAGGCTGTCAGCCAGGGGATGGGCATCCCGATCGCGCTGTTATAGGTTCCAGATAAAGCTCCAGTAATGGCGGCGACGAGGGTAGGAGCATAACTGGTGTGGGTAGCCTGGTGGACGGATAGCTGCAATGTCTCGGGGGCGCTTAAAAAGCAGTAGAAAGCTAAGGCGATCGCCCCAGCTATCTGCGGCTGACGTTGCCATTGCTGAACGATCGTCATTGCCGTTTGTAGGTCGGTTGCGTCGGTTAACAGCATTTGGGTTGTGGCTAACCAGGTGTTTGGGGTTGTCGTTTGCGGCGAACCGGGGGGAAGGCATAACTCCAGATAGGCACTCACTTCGGATAGGAGAGTGGTGGGATTGAGTTGTTGCTTGCAGGCTTGGGCGATCGCATACCCTAGCGCCAGGAGGCTTGCCTGCGTGTTGCTCTCAGTGTGCCAGGATGGCATTGCCTGGGTTAAAGCCTGTTGTTGCTTCAAGGCATCATCATGGAAAAACAGCATCAGTGGGAGGGTGGCGATCGCCTGAGCATCAATGGGTGCTGTGGAGGAATCATGCCCGTTCGCCTGGGGAGAGTGAAGCCAGGAGAATGTGGCTGCTTGCTCGGGGGGTTGGATCAACGGTTCCAAGGATTGCCAGATCAAGGGATTCCAGACGATCGCGGTATCTGTGATCTGGGTCGCTGCATATTCTCCTAATCCGCTGCCTAACAAACATCCTTGAAATCGGCTTAATAATGAATAGGGCATGACCAGATCAGCATGGCGATTGCTGCTTGAAGAAACATCAGTTTGAAATGCGATCGCGGCTCACGTATGCTAACTTCTGCGAGAGGTTAAGCACTTAGTTTCAGAGCGCTCTCCTCACTATAGACAATACCCGACTTAAGGATGCCGATCATGAAAGGGCAACGGAACCAGTCTACTGTAGCGGCGTACTACGAGAATCCATGCTGGATCGACTGGCATCAATTGATGGGGGGTAGCCCATTGAAGTGTCTAACGTTCCGGCTACCTACCACGCTGGTTGTTTTCCTGCTGCCGCAGATTTTGGTGGCGGAAATAGTCTTGAGTCAGTCACCTGCGCCGATTCCCGCTACAAATTCCAGCCGTGACGGAGCGGCTCAATCGGCCGGGCGATCGACCTTAAAGGTGGGTAGCCAGGGAGCGGAAGTGACTGAGGTACAGGCAATGCTGCAACTCCTAGGATTCTTGAAAGATACTGTGAATGGGGTTTATGGGCAAAGTACGGCGGAAGCCGTCGCCAAATTTCAGCAAGTGGCAGGTTTAACTCCCGATGGCATTGTAGGCATGGCAACCTGGAACCGACTGTTACCGCCGACTCCAGCCTTCACGCCGACTCCGGCAGCGACCGGCTCTGCACCAGAGGGCTTTCCCCTGCCGACAGCTACTCCTACCATGCCCTCCCCAACTCCATCTCCGACTCAATCGGCTCCAGCGACCCATGACAGCGATCGTCCGGCGACCAGTCAAACTTCAGCCAGACCCACTCCCGCCGCCCTTCCGATTCTGCGAATGGGGATGCAAGGAACAGCCGTAACAGGGCTTCAAGAGCGATTACGGGCATTAGGGTGGCTCAAATCCTCGGCAGATGGGGTATTTGGGGCAGAAACCTTAGCGGCTGTGAAAGCGGCGCAGCGTCAATTTAGTTTAGAAGCCGATGGAGTGGTGGGGCCAGCCACCTGGGAAGCCTTGCTGCGATAAGGCTGGTTAGCCGTTCAGTAACTATCTGCAACATTAGGGGACTGCCCGATCGCGGGAGGACTGAGTTATGGTGGTAGACAACTCTGACCGTGGACGGATGCCATGAAAAAGTTTCTGCTGCTGGTGTTGTTTCTGATTGGTCTGGGCTGGGCAATCTCTAACTTTAGCGGTCTGGCAGCTCAGGGGACGTATGACTCGATCGTCCTGGACTTCCGGGAGGATGTTGGCGCCGCCCAAATTGAAAATCAAATTAATTGGTTAGCGAAACAATATAATGTCTCGCCACGCTTTAATAGCGAATTTTCCCTGGCAGATCATATTTTTGTGTTGAAAGGGGATCAGGCACTGCTGGAGAAGCTCAAGCAGTCTGATTTACGCAAGTATACTGAGTCGATCGAGCCAAACTATATCTACAAAGCCTATGCTGTGCCCAATGATCCGGAGTATGGCAAGCAGTGGAACCTGCGGAGCATCAATATTGAGTCGGCATGGGATGAAACCAAGGGCAGTGGCGTGACGGTGGCTGTGATCGACACGGGAATCAGTCCGGTGCCGGATTTAGAAAGAACCAAGATTGCCTCTGGCTATGACTTTGTTAATGATCGCATTGAAGCGGTGGATGATAACGGTCATGGTACCCATGTGGCGGGAACCGTTGCCCAATCCACCAATAACGGCTTTGGGGTGGCTGGGGTCGCCTATGAAGCAACGTTGATGCCTATTAAAGTGCTAAGTGCCAGTGGGGCGGGAACAACGTCAGATATTGCCGAAGCGATTCGATTTGCTGCCGATAGCAATGCCCAGGTAATTAACATGAGCCTGGGGGGCGGGGGTGAAAGCGAATTGATGCAGGAGGCGATCGAGTATGCCCATAGCAAAGGGGTCGTGATTATTGCGGCGGCTGGTAATGCGGGACGGAATGCGGCTGAGTATCCCGCCCGGTATCGTCATGTGATTGGTGTGTCGGCGTTAGATTTAGCTGGCAATAAAACCCCCTACTCGAACTACGGAGCGGGAATTGATATTTCGGCTCCCGGTGGTTTGACCACGGCGAATGATGTCTCGGGTGGCATTCTGCAAAATACGATCGATCCCCGGACGGGTGAATCTGTATTTAAGGCGTTTCAGGGCACCAGTATGGCGGCTCCCCATGTGGCGGGAGTGGCTGCCCTAATTCGGGCATCGGGGGTGACGAATCCCGATGAGGTGGAAGAGGTGTTGAAACAATCCGCCGTTCCCGTCAAGGATGATAGCCTGAATCATTTTGGGGCGGGTCGATTGAATGCGGCAGAGGCGGTGAAACTGGCATCGGATGGCAAGATTAGCTTCCGTGACTTTTTCCGGTGGTTGCGGGATAACGGGTATCTCAATCCCAAATTCTGGATCGACGGTGGGGTAATTGCCCTGTGGCCGAAGCTCTTAATGGTGCTTGGTTCTTACTTGTTGGCATGGTTCCTGAAGCGGTTCTTTTCCTTCAAGTGGACCTGGTCGTTGGCAACGGGATTAGTCATGGGCAGTTCCGGACTATTCTTCCTGCGAGGCGTGTATCTGTTTGATGCCCCTCAGTGGCCGTTCCGGGTCTTGGGTAGCTCGTTGCCTGAGTTGGGCACAGCCGTTCAGGGCAGTTCGGTATTAAATCCAGTATTTGCCAGTGTGTTAATTCCAGCCATATTAATCACGCTCTTGCTGGGCCATACGGAATGGAAATGGTTCGCGATCGGTTCCACGCTTGGGGTCGCTTCCTGTCTTATGGTCAGTGCGGCATTATCGCCGACCTTGTTATGGTTAGGAGAGGGCACCCTTGCCCAACTGTTCCTTGCAGTCAATGCAGTTCTCTGCTTGGCGCTGGCACGTCTAGCCGTAAAACCGGGAGTGAGTAATTGATGAGCACTCAAGTAAAAGGCACGATCGAATACAAAGACTTTGGCACTGGAGCCTGGGCGTTGGTGGGCAGTGATGGTACCACCTATGAACTGCACAAAGCCCCGAACACTTTGCAACAGGAAGGGCTTCAGGTGAGTGTGGAAGGTCAGATCCGAGAGGATGTCATGACGATGGCGATGATCGGTCCGGTTCTGGAAGTCAAAACCTTCAAGGTGATTGAGGGCTAAATTGCCTGGGGGAGGTAGAACGATCGTTGGCGGGCTCACTGTGGCTGGCTAACGACTCGCTCCTCCCCTGCGGCGCTAATCCCTTAATTGGTTTCGGCTAAAACGGCTTGCAGGCGGCTGCGGAAGTCCCCCTTGGGATGTCCCCCTTTGACTTCACCGAGGATCTTGAACTCACCTTCTGGAGCATCACAGACTAGATAGGTGGGCCACCCCATCTCAGACTTATCGGGATATTGCGCCAGCAGAATTTTGCGGTACTTCCGATAGGTTTCCGTATCCTGCATTTTGACACTAATAAATCGTAACCCTAACTCCTCGACCACTTTCTGGTCAAAAAACGACATCTTGTGGCAAATGCCGCAATCTTCGGAAGAAAACTTAATCACTGCTCGATCCATAGTCTGACTCGATAATCTATTGCATTAAGTTCCATTCTAAAAAAGAAACTCCGACCCAAAAAAATGAGTCGGAGTGATAAATCAGGGTGCATCTACCATCACTACCTTCCAGCCGCCGCACCAGGCATCCGGACGGTTTAGGCAAAATTTTCTCAGCTTCCTGACCGCGATCGGGCGATACAGGTTGGATGCATGGCATGATCCCTCATCCTGGTTGTGAATCTTCCATGGCACGATCGATAGAAATTTAAAGTTTTAGGATCGAACCTGGTTAAATTTGCGGAAATGCTGGTGCTTCGCTCACACTAGAGAAACAGGGGTAACATCACCAGCATGAAGGAATTAGCGTTTACAAAACTATTTACCGTTTCTGCCTGATCTATCGACTCCGTTGTTGATGATTAAAGATGGGAGGCACAGTCGCATTAGGCGGCAACTGCCAAAGGGCGGAATGCTAACAGTCGGCGGGGAGAGGGATCTGTGACTCAGGAATTCTACATTTCTGTGACTCCGTTAAAAGGGAATGAATATTTGGTGCGAACCGAGCGTGTGGCACCGGGTGTCCCTTTGGCAGAAGAACAGGTGACGTGGGCAGTGGAAGAATGGTTGGCGCAAGCCAGTCTCCTGATGGATGATCCCCTGCTAGGGGTGCTGCGGGGCGATCGTCTAACGAATCCGACGCTGGCTCAGGGCGATCGCGATCCGGTGGCACAATTATTAGCGGCTCAACCCGATCAGCCCTCAGCCGATTTAGTTGCCTTTGGTCAAAAGCTGTATAGTGCGTTATTTCAAGGCACGATCCGGGATAGTTGGTTGACGGCTCAGGGGATTGCCCAGCATCGCCAAGAAGTGTTACGGCTGCGGCTAGGGTTAAAGGGCAGCTTACTACATCGAGTGCCCTGGGAGGTGTTGCACGCGGGCGATCGTCCTCTGGCAACGGGAACCGATGTGATCTTTTCTCGCTATCACTCTAATTTTGCTGGAGTCACGACTCCCCATCCTATAACTGGACTGACCAGCGATCCCAATCAGCCGTTAAATATTCTGATGGTGTTAGCGGCACCGACGGATCAAGAGATGCTGGCATTAAAGCAAGAAGCGCTAGATCTGCAAGAGGAATTAAGTCAGCCGCTGCGTAGCCCGGGCACCTGGTTCTCAGATATTCAATTAACGTTGCTGGAGCAGCCAGGACGGGAGCAGCTAACCCAGGCATTAGAGCAAAACCACTATCAAGTCTTGCACTATGCCGGACATAGTAATCTGGGTGCCAGTGGTGGCAGTTTATATCTGGTCAATCCCCAGACGGGTTTAACTGAAGTGTTGAATGGGGACGATCTAGCCGGGTTACTGGTGAACAACGGCATTTGTATGGCAGTGTTCAATTCCTGCCGGGGGGTCTATACCGCCTCAGCGGAAGCCTTTGGTAATTCGGGGGATGGCAATTTAGCCGAGGCGTTGGTCAAGCGGGGGATTCCAGCCATATTGGCAATGGCAGAACGCATTCCTGATAAGGTGGCATTAACTTTAAGCCGCTTGTTCTACCGAAATTTGAAGCAGGGGTGTCCAGTCGATGTTAGCCTCAGTCGGGCGCGACAGGGGTTAGTATCGTCCTATTGCTCGAATCAGCTTTACTGGGCATTGCCGATTCTATATTTACATCAAGAGTTTGATGGGTATTTACAAGCTCAACCCGCGATGCGGCAGGAGGCGAGTAAAGCGCTGACCTGGATGAATGGAGACACGGGGCGTAGTCCATCATTGCCGGAGTATTACGGTAATATATCGGACTTCGATCGCGCGGATCTGGAAGCGTTTGAGGCAGGTATTTATGCTGAAGACGGCTCGATCGTTGATGAGTTGCTCCCGGACGATCTAGAGTTATACGACCCCACCCCACCGGCGGATTTGGATCAGGTAGCGGGGATGGTGGATGAATTATCTGAGTCCTCTACAACAACATCGTGGCAGGAGGAGGAGCCCATATTACCCGCTCTGGAGGCTGAAAGTTTGTTGCCAGCTACGGCTCAGGCAGAAACCGAGCAGGAGGCTCAGTTCGACCACTATCTGGCGCGGATTGGTCAGCCCCGCTATCCCACCACCTCAAGTCTGTCGATCGCCTCCCCGTTTGGACAAGGAACCGCGAGGAGTGAAGTCGCGATCGCCCCGACGATTACGACTGGAAATGCCGCGCTGTACTCGGAAATAGCCAGTGTGTTGTCAGATATTGGTAAACTGACTCCCGCGATCGCAGCGAGTATCCGAGTGGTGCAGGAACAGCCCCAGGATGCCAAAGCTTACACAAATTTAGGTTGGACGCTGTATCAGCATGGCCTGTTGAACGAAGCGATCGCGGCGTATCAACAAGCGTTACAACTGCAACCAAATTTGGCAGAGGCATACTATCGGTTGGGATTTGCTCTGCGACAACAGGGTCATTTGGGTGATGCGGATCAAGTCTTTAATCGGGCGATTCAACTCGATCCGAATCTCGTCAGCATTGATAGTGATTTAGCCGCCGCCCTCCGCCAACGGGGCAATGTCCCTGTCGTGGCAAGCCATGCCCCACCAACCGATCGGACTGCGAATAAATCCGCGCCGCGTTCCTGGCTCTGGACAGGGGTAGGAGCGTTAGGCTTGACTCTGGTACTGGCAGGCAGTTGGGGAGTCTATAGCTGGATCACCAGTTCACCGCTATCGTTATTGCCGCCTCAGACTCAAAATTCGGAAAACCGTGATCCAAATAGCTTGAAGCGTGTGAAGACGGAACAGGTTGCTGCCTGGGCAACCGAGCAACTTCAACAGGGCAATATTGCGGCGGCGCAACCGATGATTGAAGCGCTACTCGATCGCGGGGCATTAGCCCAGGCGGCGGCCGTGATGACTCCCGTAGTGACTCAACATGCCAAGGATCCAACGCTTAACTTCTTGATGGGACGGTTGGCATGGCAGCAATCGCTCTTAGCCGAAAATACCAATTACAGTCTGCATGATGCCCGGCGGTTTTGGGAAACGGCAACAAGGGAGCAACCGAGCGCCAGATACTTAAATGCCCTAGGGTTTGCTTACTATGCGGAAGGTCAATTCGATCGCGCCGATGGCACCTGGTCGCGAGCGTTAAGGTTGGCCGGTCAGCAAACCGATGAGTCAACGACTCAAGGGACTGTGCCTATCACGAATCTCAACTCAGAACAGGAAGCGTTGACCTCCTATGCAGGATGGGCGCTGACCTTAGCCAAAACTGCCCAAACCCAACCTCCGGATCAACGTGCCAGCTTAATGAATGAAGCGATCAAGCTACGCCAAAAAGTTCTGGAGGCGGATCCGGTGAATTTTCAGCCGGATGTATTAGGGAAGAACTGGATGTGGTCGGAAGCGGCAATTCGGGACTGGCGATCGCTGCTGCAACAGAAGTAGCAATATACTCCCCATTCCACTGCTCAAGTGAGTAAATGTACCAGGCTGGAATAGACTCTAGTCACTAGAAATAATTGCTATTGTCACTAAATGGTTTTCGGAGTTTTGGGTTGATGCTCCGGATGACGTGAGATTCTAGAAATAGTCAACAAACTGTTTAAGAATCATAAGCACGAACGATGGATGCAAATTGGAAACCCACAGCCATTATTACGGGGGCTTCTTCGGGAGTTGGACTTTACGGAGCAAAGGCATTAGCCGATCGCGGCTGGCATGTGATCATGGCATGTCGAGATCTGGTGAAAGCTCAGACCGTTGCCGAGCAAATTGGCATGCCCGCCGGGAGCTACACCATTCTGCATATTGACACTGCTTCATTAGAGAGTGTGCGGAAGTTTGTGCAGGATTTCCGGGCAACCGGCAGGTTTTTGGAAGCCTTAGTCTGTAATGCGGCGATTTATATGCCGTTGATTAAAGAACCCTTGCGTAGCCCGGAAGGCTATGAATTAACCGTTGCCACCAATCATTTAGGTCACTTCTTACTGTGTAACCTGCTGATGGAAGACTTGAAGCGATCGCCGGCTCCAGATAAGCGCATGGTGTTATTGGGAACGGTGACTCACAATCCTGATGAATTGGGCGGTAAGATTCCACCGCAGCCGGATTTGGGGGATCTCAAGGGCTTTGCCGAAGGCTTCAAAGAGCCGATCACCATGATTGATGGTAAGAAATTTGAGCCGGTCAAAGCCTATAAAGATAGCAAGGTCTGTAACGTTCTGACGATGCGGGAGTTACACCGTCGCTATCACACCACCACAGGGATTGTTTTCAGTTCCTTCTATCCCGGTTGTGTAGCCGACACTCCACTGTTCCGCAACCACTATCCCCTGTTCCAAAAGATTTTCCCCTGGTTCCAAAAGAACATTACGGGTGGTTATGTCTCGCAGGAATTAGCCGGAGAACGGTTGGCGGAAGTGGTTGCCGATCCCAAGTACAACCAATCGGGAATTTATTGGAGTTGGGGCAATCGCCAAAAAGCCGGACGGGATTCCTTTGCCCAAAAGGTATCTCCCCAAGCCCGAGATGATGCGAAGGCGGAACGGGTATGGGATTTGAGCGCTAAATTGGTAGGTGTGGCGTAACCTGAGTGCAGAGGTTACAGGTTGCCCGATCGCGGTTTCCCTGAATGCAGCAAGGGCGATCGGGCAAGACTACCCCCTGTGAGTTTAGCTACGACACAATTTTCATTGATGGTCACGCAGGCAGTTTGCAGATGGATATTACCCCAGGATTCGTTGGTGCAATTGGCAATACTCCCCTGATCCGGCTCAACAGCGTCAGTGATGAAACGGGCTGTGAAATTCTTGGCAAAGCAGAATTTATGAATCCCGGTGGGTCTGTCAAAGACCGAGCGGCGCTTTACATCATTAAAGATGCGGAAGAACGCGGCTTATTGAAACCCGGTGGCACTGTCGTGGAAGGAACAGCCGGGAATACGGGGATTGGGTTAGCCCATATCTGTAACGCCAAAGGTTACAAATGTTTGATTATCATCCCGGAAACCCAGTCGCCCGAAAAAATTGAGTTGCTGCGGACGTTGGGAGCGGAAGTCCGAACCGTTCCGGCTGTGCCCTACAAAGACCCGAATAATTACGTCAAACTCTCTGGCACGATCGCCGCTGAGATGGAAAATGCGATTTGGGCAAACCAGTTTGATAATCTAGCCAACCGGCGGGCGCACTATGAAACGACGGGCCCAGAAATTTGGCGACAGACCGATGGCAAGATTGATGCCTGGGTCACGGCTACAGGGACAGGTGGCACCTATGCGGGGGTAGCCATGTTCTTAAAGGAACAAAATCCTGACCTGAAGTGTGTGGTGGCTGATCCCAAAGGCAGTGCTTTATATAGCTATGTCAAAACCGGAGAATTAACGACTGAAGGAAATTCGATTACGGAAGGGATTGGTAGCAGTCGGTTAACCTCGAATATGCAGGGTGCGCCGGCCGATGATGCGATTCAGGTGGATGATACAGAGGCGGTGCGGATCATTTATCAGCTATTGCAGAAAGATGGTCTGTTTATGGGCGGTTCTGTGGGAATTAATGTTGGTGCTGCCGTGGCATTAGCGAAACAGTTGGGACCCGGACATACGATCGTCACGGTGCTGTGTGATGGCGGTAGCCGCTACCAATCCAAACTCTTTAATCGCAGTTGGTTAGCGGAAAAAGGGCTGTTTCCGCCTGCCTAAGGTTGAATGCTCAAGGCTTTTGTGCCTGGATTACCTGTAGGCTGCCCCCAGCATGGAACTCCTGTTTGAGCACTTGAAACCCGATCGCCTTCAGGAGTTCTACTAAATCTGTATTCAACAATGCCCAGGCAGTTTCGGTTTCAAATAAAGCCAGAAACAGATAGACACTGGGGATAAACAGAGGATTGGTCGGACGGTGGAAGTCTACCAGGGTGAACATCCCACCGGGACGCAGAACCCGATACACTTCCCGGAGAATTTGCTGGAGTTGGGTCGCCTCCATTTCATGCAGAGCCGCACTGGTATGTACCAGATCAAACTGTCCCTCGGCAAAGGGCATGGCTTCGGCAAAGGCTTCCACATACTCGGCTTGCGGCACATTTCGTTGGGCTCGCTCCAACGATCGCGGTGAGGCATCCAATCCGGTCACTTGCTGCGATCGTTCGACTAACACCTCGGTGGCTTGACCGCTACCACAACAGAGATCCAGGATTTTGGTATCGGCAGCGATCGTTAATCCTGCTAGTGCTAACCGCCGAAATCGTCCTTCGCCACCGACACTGAGGGCGGCTAATCCAGAAATGCTGTCGTACAGCCATTGGTAGCGGTAGCTTAAATCTCGCAAGATGGTTGCCATAAGTTTGTAGCCTGCCTGCGATCGGCAATCGTTCTATTTACTCCCCTTCTATCTTCTCGTAATCTACCGCTCGGGTCGGCGCTTTCTTTTGACTTCGGTTCAAGGCGGTTTCTACGGCTTGCTGCTGATCGCGGCGGGTAAGCCACTGGTGATAGGTGCGGGTGTGAACGGCAACTGAGTGTCCCATCATCCGAGCCGCCACCGTATCCGGTAGACCAAAGTGAATGGTGCGCACTGCCCAGGCATGGCGTAAATCGTAGGGAGAGAAGGGAACCTCATAGCGACGAAACTGAGAGGTGACTCGCTGACCAATCCGTTGCAAGGTGGTGGTGGCTAAATCGGTTTGGACGGGCGGTAATTTAATTTCCCGTAAATCAAATTGCTCTACCCATTCAGGATAAAATGGCCAGACATCGTGGGCTCCAGTTTTAGTAGTTGCCAGGACTCGGATCGGCGCTTGTGGATCGTTTTGACTTAATGCCGAGTAATCACAGAAAAATACTTCATGGTTGCGTAGACCGTAGGCTGCCATGATGCCGTAGACAAACCGCCAGGTGGGATTGGGAATTTTATCCCAGGTGGCGACAATCAAATCATCCGGGGGCAAATCCCGCGCCTGCGTATGGCGAATGCTGTAGCTCCCCCATAGGGTTTTCAAATCGATCGGCAGTTCTAAATTCAAAAATTTGGCGAAGGCGGCTAACGCGGTACAACAAATTTGCCGACTACGAGAGTTGTCATCCGTTGATCGAATTGTGGCGTAGATCGCCTCTGCCATCGTCAGTTTGGGATTTGCCTGGGCGATCGCTTCTAGCTTGCGTAAATACGGGAGATAGGCAGTCTCCCAGGTGGTTTTGGTCGCGGCACGATTGCCCGATCGCTGGGGGGCTGCCCAAAAATCTTGCTCAAAGGCTTGCAGTTGTTGGGTCAGGCTCATTTGATCCAACCGACCCCACCCAGTGCCATAAACATAGTTCCGCCAGTCGAAGGTGTTTTGCAGCAATTGTGCCGCAATAATTTTCACCTCCTGTTCTGCCTGTTTCAGTCCGGCGATCGTGGCAGGTAAGCCAATACTCAGTCGCTGTTGATGGGGTTTGAGTTGGGTGCTACCGGGGCGGGGTGGCAAAGTGCCGCGTAAATTTAATTTCTGTCCACGGCGCTCGATCTGGAAGCCCATTTGCGCCGCCTTAAGCCGCTGATTGACCTGAACAATCCGCTGATCAATGTCTGTCATGACCCTGTTGCAGTCATGGGAACATCAGAACTATAGCAACAGAATGGAAAAATTAACCAAATTTGCTGCCGATCGCCGAGCAGTTAGTAGGAATTCTCAGTTACGATCGAGGGGCAGTAGGTATTTGTTCACTAGCCTAAGTGCAAACCTATCCTGTTAGAATCAGTTACAAACCTAAAAATAGTGGGAAATCGCGGCTGTTATGGGTCGAGTAGGGGTCTTATTACTAAACTTAGGCGGGCCAGAAAAGCTGGAAGATGTCCGTCCGTTTTTATTTAATTTATTCTCTGACCCTGAAATTATTCGACTGCCATTCCCCTGGTTGCAGCGTCCCCTGGCATGGCTCATTTCCAGTAGTCGTGCAAAAAAATCGCAAGAGAACTATAAACAGATTGGCGGTGGTTCCCCGCTACGCCGGATTACTGAAGAACAGGCACAAGCTCTCCAAACCCGATTACAACAGCAGGGACATGATGCTGCCGTGTATATCGGTATGCGCTACTGGCATCCATTTACTGAAGAAGCCGTCGCTCAAATTAAACGCGATGGTGTGGAAAAACTGGTGATCCTGCCGTTGTACCCGCATTTTTCTATCAGTACCAGTGGTTCCAGTTTCCGCTTGCTAGAACAAATCTGGGATGGGGATGCGGCACTGCAAACGATCGACTATACGGTGGTGCCCTCCTGGTACGATCGACCCGGTTATTTACGGGCGATGGCAGAATTAATTGCTCAGGAACTCGATCAATTCCCTAACCCGAATGACGTGCATGTCTTCTTTAGCGCCCATGGTGTGCCCGTGAGCTATGTTGAGGAAGCCGGAGATCCCTATCAGCGCGAGATTGAGGAATGTGCCCGGTTAGTGATGCGATCGTTGAATCGCCCGAACCCCTATACGTTGGCATATCAGAGCCGAGTGGGGCCTGTGGAATGGCTCAAACCTTATACGGATGATGCGTTAAAGGAACTGGCGGAGCAGGGAATTAAGGACATCGTAGTTGTGCCGATTAGCTTTGTCTCGGAACACATTGAGACGCTAGAAGAAATTGATATTGAGTATCGGGAACTGGCGGAGGAAGCCGGAATTGAAAACTTCCATCGGGTGCCCGCGTTGAATACCCACCCCACCTTTATTAATGACCTGGCATCGATGGTGGAGGATGCGATTAAAGCGCCCCAAGTCAAGCTGTCTGAGGTAATGCGTCCGCAGAAACAAGTTAAGCTGTATCCCCAGGAGCGCTGGGAATGGGGCATGACGATGTCTGCCGAGGTATGGAATGGGCGGTTGGCGATGATTGGCATTCTGGCGGTTTTGCTGGAACTCTTGATGGGACGCGGTCCTCTCCACGCGATCGGCTTGTTGTAGTCTGATTGAACCCCAAAAAGTATGGCAAACCTGGCAGAGTTATTTGCCATTGCGGTGCAGCAGCATCAAGCGGGGCAACTGGCTCAAGCGGCTCAGATGTATCGGCAGGTGTTGCAACAACAGCCCCATCATGCTGAAGCACTGCATCTGCTGGGGGTGATTGCCTGTCAAACGGGGAATTTGTCAGAGGGCATGGCTTACTATCGGCAGGCGATCGCGCTGATGCCGGCATTGATCGATGCCTATCATAATCTGGCGTTGGCATTACAAATGACCGGCAAGGGTGAGGAGGCGATTCAGCAGTATCGACTGGCGATCGCACAACAACCCAATCATGTCGAAACCCATCACCAACTGGGTCATCTCCTGATCCAGCAAGGTTGTGTTCATGAAGGCATGGCTCATTACCAGCAAGCCTTAGCGATTAAGCCGAGCTATGCTCCAGTTGCTGCCAGTTTGGGAGCGGTTTTCCTACAACTCGGTCGCTTACCGGATGCGATCGCTTCCTTGCAACAAGCCCTGCGGACTCAACCCAATTTAGTCTCAGTCTGGCAGGATTTAGGACAGGCATTGTACCTGTATGGGCAATTAGATGATGCGGCCGTTGCCCTCCAACAAGCGTTAGCGCTCCAGGCGCAGCCATCGGTACATTATCTATTTGGCAAGGTGTTGGAGGAACAGGGGGATACGGTTGCTGCGATCGCTCAGTTCCAGGCGGCGCTTCAGTTACAGCCCAATTATCCGGAAGCCACCTGGCAATACCATCTGATTCTGCCGATTGGGTATGACACCCCTGAACAACTTACCCAGTACCGCCAGCGCTTTTGTCGTGGTTTAAATCACCTGATTCGCCAGACTGACCTCACAACTCCAGCAGGCAAACAAGCGGCATTACAAGGACTCAGCAGCCGCACCAACTTTTATCTGGCTTACCAGGGCTGGAACGATCGCGGCTTACAACAAAAATACGGGCACTTCGTCCACAAAATCATGACCGCCAACTACCCCCAGTGGTCACAACTCCCTTCCCCATCCTCCTCACCTCCCCCCGCTTCCCTATCGCCCTCATCCTCCCAAAAACTCCGCATTGGCTACCTTTCTGCCCACTTGATGGCCCATAGTGCGGCGGCATGGGTAAGGGGCTGGATACGGGAACGCGATCGCCAGCAATTTGAGGTGTATTGCTATCACATTGGGCAGCGAACGGATCCCATTACACAGGAATTCCGGGATTTGAGTGACCACTTTCGCCATTTGCCGGGGGATTTGGCCAGCATCGTGCCGCAGATTTGTAAAGATCACCTGGATGTTTTGATCTTCACCGACATCGGGATGGAAGCCCGGACAACCCAGTTAGCCGCTCTGCGACTTGCTCCAGTCCAATGTACTGCCTGGGGGCATCCAGTGACTTCGGGCTTGCCGACGATCGACTACTACCTGTCGAGCGAGTTGATGGAGCCGGAGAAGGCTCAACAGCATTATTCGGAACAGTTAATTCAGTTGCCCAATCTGGGGATTTGCTACCCAAAACCACCTCTCCCAGACATCCGGTATCCACGGACTCATTTTGGGTTGCGCGAGGATGCGATCGTCTATTTGGCGTTTCAGGCTCCCTATAAATATCTGCCCCAATCAGACGAGGTGTTTGCCCAGATTGCCTACCAATTGGCTCAGCGCCATCTGACTGCCCAATTTGTGTTTCTATGTCCTGCTTCGACGTATGCTGTGGAACGGTGGCAGCGCCGCCTGCACTCTGCCTTTGCTGCCCTGGGACTGGAGAGTCAGAATTATTGTGTGTTGCTTCCTAAACTCGATCGCCCGGTGTACTGGAGTTTGAATTTAGTCAGTGATGTGTTTTTGGACACGATCGACTGGTCGGGTGGCAATAGTACGCTGGAGGCGGTTGCCTATGGTTTACCAGTCGTGACCTTGCCGGGAGCATTGATGCGGGGACGACATTCCTTTGCCATCCTGCGACGGTTAGGCGTAACAGAGACGATCGCGACTGACGTAATGGATTACATCAATATCGCGGTGCGGTTAGGAGTCGAACCGACTTGGCGACAGGAGCTTGCCACCCAGATGCAGGCGGGACACGATCGCTTATATGACGATCGCGAGTGTGTGCAGGCGTTAGAAGCGTTTTTCCAGCAAGTAGCCCGTCGTTAACGCTTAAGCACTAACGGGTACGGCGGGATATTGTGCTAACACCTGTTTCAGGTATTGTCCGGTATAGGAGGCAGGATTTTCGGCAACGTCTTCCGGTGTACCGATCGCCACCACTTCCCCACCACGATCGCCGCCTTCCGGCCCCAGATCGATCACCCAGTCGGAGCAACGAACTACATCCAAGTTGTGTTCAATCACCAGGATGGAGTTACCTTTATCGACCAGGCGTTGCATGACATCCAATAATTTATGGACATCGTAGAACGAGAGTCCCGTAGTTGGCTCATCGATCAAATACAACGTTTTGCCTGTGGCGCGACGCGAAAGTTCTGTAGCAAGCTTTACCCGTTGGGCTTCTCCACCTGATAACGTGGGAGCCGTTTGTCCTAACCGCATGTAGCCTAAGCCAACATCCACCAGGGTTTTCAGTTTATTTGCCGCTTGATGAATATTTTGGAAAAAGTCTAAGGCTTCTTCCACCGTCATACTCAAAACATCCGCGATCGACTTGTTTTTGAACTTGACCTGTAAGGTTTCCCGGTTATAGCGTGCCCCTTTACAGACTTCACACTGGACATAAACATCCGGCAGGAAGTTCATTTCGATCACATTCACCCCCTGTCCGGCACAGGCTTCGCACCGTCCCCCTTTGACATTAAAGGAAAACTGTCCTGGCTTATACCCTCGGGCTTTGGCTTCGATCGTTTCGGCAAACACCTCCCGAATCACATCAAATACGCCGGTATAGGTGGCAGGATTCGATCGCGGAGTCCGCCCGATCGGGGATTGATCAATCACAATCACTTTATCTAAGGCATTCAGACCATCTAGCTTGCCTAAATCTGAGGGAAACGGAACCTTAGCACCAAAGTGATGTTGCAGTGCCGGATACAGGAGTTCATTAATTAGGGTCGATTTGCCGGAGCCGGATACGCCCGTTACACACACCAGTTTACCGAGGGGAATTTCGACACTGACATTTTTAAGGTTATTGCGTTGTGCCTGCCGGATATGCAGCGATCGCCCATTGCCCGCCCGCCGTTCGGCTGGAGTCGCGATCGTTTGTCGCCCCGATAGATAGGCTCCTGTGAGGGATTCTGGAGTATTGAGGAGGGTTTCTAAGTTACCCTGTGCCACAATCTGACCGCCATGTACTCCTGCACCGGGGCCAATATCCACCAGATGATCGGCAGCCCGAATCGTTTCTTCATCATGTTCCACCACGATCAACGTATTGCCCAGATCGCGTAGTTTAGTCAGTGTGCATAGCAGTCGGGAGTTATCGCGTTGATGCAGACCGATACTGGGTTCATCCAGCACATACAGGACACCCGTTAAGCCAGCCCCAATCTGTGTGGCAAGCCGGATGCGTTGAGCTTCGCCCCCAGACAAGGTCATGGCGGTACGGTTCAGGGTGAGGTAATCCAAGCCGACATCTAACAAAAACTGCAACCGTGACCGAATTTCGCGCAGTACCAGATCGCCGATCTGCGCCTGGCGGGGAGTCAGTTGTAAGCTGTTGACCCGATCGAGACAGACTCGAATGGAGGCATTGGTTAAATCAATGATGCGGTATTGTCCCAACCGCACTGCCAGGGCTTCTGGCTTTAAGCGATCGCCCCCACAGACATCACAGGCTTGATCCACCAAATACTGTTCTAATTTTTGGCGATAGGTATCCGAAGAGGCTTCCTGATAGTGGCGTTCTAATAGTGGCAAAATTCCTTCGTAACGCCGATTGTAGCCTTTGCTCTCCCGATAACGCGAATCGACCTCAATCCAAATCGCTTCCTTAGAACCATGTAGCAAAACCTGCTGTTGTTCTTTCGTTAATTGGTTCCAGGGAGTTTGGATATCAAAGCCAAAGGCGGTGGCGACACTACACAGCAACGACAGGTAGTAGGTATTATCCTTTTCCGACCAGGGCGCGATCGCGGCATAGACGGGCAGTGTCGGATTGGGAATCACCAGATCTGGAGAGAATTTGCGATGACTCCCTAAGCCATGACAAGCGGGACAAGCGCCATAGGGTGAGTTAAACGAAAATAACCGGGGCGACAGTTCTTCCATGACTGCCCCATGTTCCGGACAGGCAAAATTTTCGGAAAACACGAGGGGGGCAAGCGGTTCAGGGGCGGCTGCCGCATAACTCCCTCCTTTCTCTGCGGCTTTCAATGTTTGGGCAGTGGGCAGTTCAATTACCTTGCCTGCCGGTTCCTCAGTGACTAAATCAATCACCGCAATGCCTTCGGAATGCTTTAAACAGGTAGCGAGAGAGTCTGTTAACCGTTCTTCTAAGCCCTCTTTCTTCACCAGGCGATCGACAACAATTTCGATCGTATGCAGTTGGTTTTTATCTAATTCGATCGCGTCACTGAGTTCCCGCACTTCCCCATCCACCCGAACCCGGACAAAGCCTTCGGCAGCTAAACTGGAGAGCAATTTCTTATGAGTCCCTTTTTTGCCTCGGACGACTGGAGCCAGAATTTGGAAGCGGGTACGATCGGGCAATTCCATAATCCGATCAACCATTTGATCGATCGTTTGCGGCGAAATCGAGCGATCGCAATGGGGACAATGGGGTTCGCCTGCCCGCCCATACAGTAGCCGCAGGTAGTCATAAATTTCTGTCACTGTGCCAACGGTCGATCGCGGATTGTGGGAGGTGGATTTTTGGTCAATCGAAATCGCCGGACTTAACCCTTCGATCGCGTCTACATCTGGTTTATCTACCTGACCTAAAAATTGCCGCGCATAGGCACTGAGGGATTCGACATAGCGACGCTGCCCCTCGGCAAAGATGGTATCGAATGCCAGCGAAGACTTGCCCGACCCAGATACACCCGTAAACACAATCAGGCGATCGCGGGGAATCTCCAGCGTAATATTTTTCAGATTGTGTTGTCGGGCACCTCGGATCCGAATGATGCCTTGACTCAGCGCCCCTGGGATGGCATGACCATTGGTTGCCGCATCCGGTGAGTGACCATTGCCAGACTCTGACTGATCGAAAGCACCATGCTCGATCTGACCAGTGGGAGCAGCAGTTTGAGTCTTGCGAGCAGAACGATTCGACGAAGTACGACGCTGAGGCATAGGGGCAGAGAGAAATGATCCTTCATGATTCTATCGTTCCAATCCCCTGTCCGAATCTCCATCTGGACGAAGTTCTTCGATTTCCCAGATCTTTTGTACGAAAGTACTGATGTACGCCTGACGCGAAATTTTACAAATCATGTCAAACGGTTAGTTGGTTTCTTCCGAACCTCCTGTATAAGTGTTCGGCATGATTGAGCGCAAATGGCTGCGGACTAAATTGATCATGGCAGCCGGTTCCGGTGGTTTGGTCAGAAAGTCCGTGGCTCCGGCTAATTTGGCGCGGGTGCGATCGACAATACTGTTTTGGCTGGTCAGAATAATAATTGGGGTGTTCTTAAAGGCAGGGGTTTTGCGTAAGAACGTGCAGAGGTTGTAACCATCGGTATCCGGCATGATCAGATCCATAAAGATTAGATCGGGTCGATGTTTATTCAACATTCCAATCCCAGACATCGGTTCCTGAATCGTCAGCAGGCGATATCCCGCAGGCAGCAGGATGGTTGACAGCACATGTCCTACGGTTGGACTGTCATCGATACAGGCGATTAACGGTCGAGAACTCTTCTTTCCTGAGGTGTTGCCAAGGCGATGTTCGAGCGGGTTAGGCAGATCGGGGACTTCCTCCAGGGCGATCGCACCTCGCTGTACCCAGGGCAGTAAAAACCGCGTGATGGTAGTTACAGGTTTTTTGGCATAACCGGCAATATCCCACAAAGTATGCCGTCCGGCGAGAAAGGGCGTGAGGTTGCTGGGCAATGGCGTGATACTCGTCCCCTCGATCGCCGCCGATTGTCGCAGAATGGGTGATTTATAGGGATTGAGCGCTCCTAATTCCAGGGCTTTCCAGTGTTTCCAGACCTGAAGGGATTGCTGCAACACCCAATCCACTTGGGGAAAGGACAACAGCAGACTTAGCGCCGTATTATCCCGCAGTGAGAACCGTTGGGTGGTAGACCAATCACTGGTTAAGGCTGGATTACTCACCCAGGAGAACAAAACTTCTTCCAGGCTACTTTTGATCACTTCCTGCGCCTGGGCGGCACTGATTTGTCCCTGCGTTACGGCATGGCTCAGGAGTTGATATTCCCAGAGATCACTGTTTGCTAAATCTGGTAGATCTGCGGCTTGAAAATTAGGGCAGTGCCGCTTCACGGCTCGGTGCCACCGCCGCACTCGATGTAAACTGCCGGTGGCATAGACCAGGCGACCATGAAAAAAACAGAGTTTCCACTGGTATTCATCATTTGCCAGGGTTAATTCGCCAGTGACTCGCTGCTGGCTAAGAATGGCTAACGTTTGGGCTGTACTGGCGTATCCGATCGAGGTTGATGTCATTGCGAAGGAAGACCTGATGACTTAAAAAGCAGCCGCATACCACTGAGCATTGGGCGACTCAACCCAGTACCCTGTAAGATCACATGCCCCGGTGAACCCATGTATCCCCTGTGAGATCATGGGCTGAGTCTGCTAGCGTGACGGAGTTGGGAGATTTCTGATATCCAGGTTGAAGTAGCCCGACAAGTTAGGAGTTAGAGGTTGGCACAACCGACAAGAACTATCAGAAATTGAGCCAGTTTGACACTTCTAGCCCAAAGTCTAGTCATTCTTACACAAAATGAAAAATGGGGTTTTCCCGGAATTGTCTGGTGATTAATTGCCATCTCCCGTAAATTACGGATCAAATACCTACGGTATTGTCCAGAAACCAGCTTTTTTCTAGATTTCGGTGCCGTCTTCCCAGGGGTTGGGCAAACTAGGAAGTAGGAGTTCACGCTATCCAATTGGGTGTCGCCAGTATGAGAGATCGGATTGACCGTTTAACCGCCAACCTGGGACAGGCGATCGTGGGGAAACACGATGCCATCCGATTAGTGCTGGTTGCCCTCCTATCGGGTGGACATACGCTACTGGAGGATGTCCCTGGTGTTGGTAAAACCCTGTTGGCAAAATCCCTTGCCCGCTCGATCGACGGCAAGTTTCAACGGATTCAATGTACCCCTGACCTATTACCCACGGATGTTACTGGAACCAACATCTGGAATCCGCGCTCCGGGGACTTTGAATTTATGCCGGGACCTGTCTTCAGTAATGTGCTGCTAGCCGATGAAATTAACCGAGCCACTCCCCGGACTCAGTCTGCCCTCTTAGAGGTGATGGAAGAACAACAGGTTACGGTGGATGGGGTGTCGCGATCGGTGCCTCACCCATTTTTTGTGATTGCCACCCAAAACCCGGTGGAATATCAGGGCACATTTCCTTTACCCGAAGCCCAGATGGATCGATTTACCCTATCTCTATCGCTCGGCTATCCCACGGCAACGGAAGAGTTACAAATGTTGCAATTACTTCAGGGTGGATCCACTAGCCATGAATTGCAACCCTGTATTTCCCTGGAGGAGGTGCAGGAATTACAGCGGTTATGCTCTCAGGTGAAACTGGATGTGTCTTTGCAGCAATATATTCTGAATTTGGTACGAGCTACCCGTCAGGATGAAGAGATTACTTTAGGGGTAAGCCCTAGAGGTGCAGTCGCGTTACAACGGGCGACCCAAGCGCTTGCCTTCTTGAATGGGAAAGATTATGCCATTCCCGATGACATTAAGTATTTGGCTCCCCATGTCCTTGCCCATCGTATGATCCCGTCGGGCGGTCGTCGTGCCAGCGCGATCGTCGATCGCTTACTCAGTACCGTCCCGATTCCTTAAGTGACTGAGATTTGTATGTGATCGGCTCTCTTAAAGTAATGAGGAGAGCGATCGCCGTTTGCGTAAATCAACCGCATCGGCTAGTTCGGTGGTTTGCCAATCGAACGGTTTCCGAATGTCGGGGGGCAAAATACTAACCGAAGCCTGCACCGTGGGACGAGGTAACACCACTTGGGCTGGAGCCGACTTCGCTGAAGTGGAGGGGCGTTTGAGCAGGGGAGGGAGCACTGAGCGCTCCACCGGAGCAGGGGCACTGGCAGATTGTCCGAGGGCGGGCGGGATGGCAGGATGAGGTGGCTGAGGAGCAGGACGCTGATTCAGCCGTTGACCCGCATGGGGATGTGGCGATCGTCGGGCAGTAGGGGGTTGGTGCTGCACCTGCGGAGAGGTTGCTATGGGCGGTAAGGCTAACTGGGCGGTGGCTTGGGGACGTAATCGCCGCTTGACTGAGCGAGATCTGGGTTTGGTCATCCGTCGTGGTGGTACAGGTGGGCGGTTAAGCTGGCGCGATACCAGGATGGATCCGGCGGTGCAGGTCAGGGCGATCGCGCCAAACATCCATAAAGGCACCCGAGCTTGTTGGGGCATGGGTTGGGTGGCAAGCGTGGAATCCGAACCGACAACGGTGGTAGAAACACTTCGACGTTCTGAAGCACCAGGACTGAGTAAGCCACCAATGGCGACTAGCGCAATCAGCAGGAGTGACATCCACAGACCTCCCACCATTACTAATGGTCGTGTGATCAGGAGATGACCTATTCCTTGAAATGAGGAGGTCGCTGATTTACCGGTTGGGGGTGAATCAGGGCTGAATGGGATAGGATGCTCTGGTGGGTGCTGAGTTTGAGGCATGTTTGGATACCCCTTGATGGCGTGCGCCTCTATGCTAGCAGGACTTTTAAAAACAGATCCGATTAAACTCTATATATAGAGTCTATTTAGGCAGAAATTTCCGTAAACACCACTGGATATAGAAGAAGCCGATTAAATTTGCTTCGATCGAATTAAGGTAGTGTTACTCGAATTCTACTCAAAGTGGCAGTAAACGGAAACTGAGTATTCTCAGGAGGTCGGGCGATCGCTAAAACTCTAGCCTCCGAACTTTAAAGATTTGACCCAGAACTCCAGATTTATCTCTAGACTGGAGTCAGAAGAAAGATTTCCAAATAGTATCAGTAGCGGCTGTCCGATGAACGGTTCACTTGCAGACTTATCCAATTTCCGCTCCAAAAGCCTGCACCAGAGTCCTTTGGGACAACTGTGTGGATCTCGGCAGCGTTTTCGCGATCGCTATGAGATTCTGAAGATTCTGGGACGTGGCGGGTTTGGGGTAACGTTTCTTGCTCGGGACGCTGGTTTACCCGGTCATCCGCTGTGTGTGATTAAACAGCTTTGCCCCAAGGTCAGCGATCCTACGGCTCTACAACGGGCACGGAAACGATTTGAACAGGAGGCAAAAACCCTCAGTCGGTTAGGCAACCATGCCCAAATCCCGATGCTGCTGGATTACTTTGAGGCAGATGGGGAGTTCTATTTAGTTCAGGAATATGTCCGGGGTTATACCCTGGCAAGGGAAATCCGACGATCAGGTCCGGTGTCAGAAGCGGCAGTCAAGCAATTTCTGCGGGAAATTTTGCCTTTGCTGCAATATATTCATGATAATCGGGTGATTCATCGTGACATTAAACCCCCCAACCTGATTCGGTGTAAGGATGATGGGCGATTAGTGTTAATTGACTTTGGGGCGGTCAAAGAACAGATTTCACAGATTGAGGATTCGGGATTTAAGTATCCAACTACCCAGTTTGTCGGAACAGTCGGCTTTGCCCCGCCCGAACAACTGGCAACCCGTCCGGTATACGCCAGTGATATTTATGCGATCGGCGTTACCTGCCTTTACCTGCTCTCTGGGAAATCGCCCCTGGAATTTGATTATGAATTTATCTCGGGTGAGGTGCGCTGGCAGGAGCATGTGCAGGTTTCGGAACACTTTGGCAATGTTCTGAGCAAGATGTTAAAAATCTCCCCGCAGGAACGCTATCAGTCTGCCAAGGATGTCCTGCGAGCCATGGAACTGGAGCCGCACTTCGAGCATTTAGTTCACTGTATGAATGTCAGACCGCGACCGTTTGTTGAGTCGAAGTTATCCCTGGAAGAGCCTCATTCTGCCGAATATGTCCCACCGTTAGTCCAAAAAGCGATCGCAATTCGCAACTGGCGTAATAAGATGAAAGCCCGACAGGTGCGCCACGATCGCCTGCAACCTCGGATTACCTATAGTAGCTCCGGTGTAGATAAATAAACCGGGCAGCTCAGGTCTTACGGTATAAGCCTGACTGAGGATGGGCAAGCCTCCTTGACCCTGGTTGGGAGTTGTTGCAGAACGGCAGGGTGAGTCAAACGTTAGCGCCTAATTGTTTAAGAAAAGCTTTGTTTTGTTAAGGTTTTTGAGGAAATTCCTTAAGTTTGTAAGGAAGTTATTCTTCTGTCAGTGAAGATGGGAATTAAAGGAACAGGAGTTGACTTCTGGTTAGTTCTCAACCTGCGATCGCTAGAATTCATCAACAACCCAATTGCTGTGAAATTCCAGCCTACACCGAAACTCTCCCATGCGGAAGATAACTCAACCGCCACATTTTAGATACAAGGCTGGTGTTCGACTCACCTCCTCTTCAGTAAATAAGGACTGCAATGATTATCAAGATTGAATACCCAACGGGGAATAGTACAACGTTTAACGGTAGAACGTTAACTCAGGAAGGACTCTTAACGTTCTTTGTCAACCAGGCATTCCGTAGCCAGGTCGGAGCGGAGTCAATTTTGATTCAATTCGATCGGGCGTAATGGTAGTGACGTTCACCGCCTATCCCACAATCGTGTTAGAACAGGAGCCAGTCCTCCCTATACTCCTAACTAACGGGATAAAATTGCTGTGATGCTCTGGTCACTAGCATTTGGGACGGATGCTTTGCAGCACCAGCCTGAACTTTTACCCATGTGGGTGAGTGCGCTGAATTGGGGTTGTAAGGCACACTCTATATCAGAGCGTTTAACACAGCACTCCTATGGTGGTACTGGCTGAAATGGCGTTGGCTGAAGAACTGGCAAGTGAATGGCGATCGCGGCTCCAGGCAGAGTTGCCGACTCAGGATTCTGAGCAGCGTGAAAGCATTATTCAGTGGTTGCTAGGAGAAGATCAAACCCGGTTTGATCAATTAACTCCAGAGCAACGGCAGGTCGTTGAGCAGGCGATCGACTATCGTTATCGCATTCTGCGGCAACGTTATTTAGATATGCCGCCGGAACGTGCCTACAAGAATTTGATTCAGCGCCTGGGTAACTTATTCCTGATCCGCAATAAGATTCGCACCTGGATTGCCCTGTCTCGCGATCGGCAACGTACTGTTGTGGATGTTTTGCAAGAGGTGATTCAAGAACTGCTGCAAAATGACAATTACATGCAGCAACAAGTGCTATGGATTGCCCAATGTACTTCTAACTCCCGCCTACGGAATGCGTTACTGTTAGCCAGTGCCGAAGAATATTGTCTGCGTCCGATTCGCAATCAACCCCTACTGTGTTATCGGTTCGTTAACTATTTACGGCGCTCCCAAAAAGGTGGCATGACCCAGGTGCCAGCCAATGATTTCATTCGGTTGGTGTCTGAGGAAATTACGCCAGATGAGGCAGAAGGTTCCGTTAGTTTGCTGGATGCCCAAGCGATTACCCAATATCAGGATGCTCAGGCCGCAGAAGAACAACAGGAATTACGGGTCGCGGTACAGCAAAAATTTGAGGCGTATCTGACCGAAAAGGTTGACCCACTGGCAGCAAAATGGTTACGACTCTATCTGCAAGGTCGATCCCAGGAAGCGATCGCCCAGGATCTTGATCTGCCCGTGAAGCAGGTATACCGATTGCGGGAAAAGATCAGCTATCATGCCACGCGGGTGTTTGCGACCAAGGGGCAAGCGGATTTGGTGACCAGTTGGTTAGGGAGCCGTACCCATTCTGATTAACGGGAGGGACGGTGTACCCAAACTTTCGTCTCCGCTGCTCAGGATGCATCTACAACTAAGTCATACCCATCAAAGCGACTGATAAACTCTGAGGCGATTGGCGATTGAGTAGGGCGATCGCGAATCACTCAGGGCATGTCTCCGGTATAGTGGGATCAGGGCAGTCTACTGGATGGTCAACGTGTTAGGAATGAACGGTTAAAATGGCAGATAACGGATTCATTCTTTTTCCGGAGGACATCACAGCTCAGGCGGTTTAGCATGGTATGAACGCTAACTGAAACTCTCTATGGTGTCTCCATCCGGTGACCAAATTGAGGCACAAACTCCCAACTCCGATAATTCTCCTGCCTTAGGGAAGCCTAAGATTGATTGGACGACTCAAGTTGATGCGGAACAGGCATTTCGTCTGGTCGATAGCATCTTACCGTTTGAAGCCTGTTTATATCACCAGATTTTGCCCCTGGCGCTAGAGGGCAGTCGCTTGAAGCTGGGGATGGTGAATATGGATGATACCGCTGCATTGGACTATGTGCGGCGGATTCTGGCATATATGAACTGTTCGCTGGTGCCGCATCCCCTCGCGTCTGAAGTGCATTATGCTGCCTTAACGGCTTATCTCAATTATGCGGGCAAACAAAAGTCGCCCGTCGGCACATCCACTCAACCCGTGGCACGACGAATTGCCCGGAAGTTGGCAGAGGAGTCGTCGCGCAAAGCCGCCGAGGGGGTCAATAGCCCTCATATAGCGAACTCTGAACCGTCAGCGAACTTTGATCCCCATACTCATCCCACCTTTTTGGTGGAAAGCCCAGAGTTGCTGCATCCTGATCTACCAGCCGCATCTGAGCGTCAGACGAATCCGACGGCCGATAGTAGTCACCCATCCTCTGGACGATCGCCAGCTTCTCCGCCTGTAGAAGTGAGTGTTGGTCACCCAGGGGGGAATTTTGGGGATATGTTGCCATCGCTGAATATTGAGGTTAAACACTTATCGGACCCGATCGAGGTGCTGGCGACCTTACCACCTCAGGAACTATTTCAAGAGTTGCTCGGACGCATTCTCACGGGTGGAATTGGGCGGTTATATTTTGAGTGCCAGTCAGAATCTGGGCGAATTCTTTGGAGTCAGAATGGGGTATTGCAGTCGGTATTAGAGGATTTGCCCCTAGCAACAGTACAAGGCGTATTGCAGGAGTTAAAGCAACTGACGCGGTTACCCTTGGCTCCGGTGCAGAAAACTCGCCAGGTTGAAATTGAGCGGTTATACCAGGGACAACGGTTACTCCTGCGGTTGCGGATTATGCCGGGTAACTATGGTGAAGAGGCAACCGTCCAGGTTTTGCGAGGCGCGGCATTAAAGTTTTACCAACAGCAGCAAATTGCTACCCTGGGGCGAGATGTTTTAGAAACGGCTCAGGAACTACAACGGAAGGTCAATCAGATTCATTCGCAAACTCAATCTAACCCCATGCTATTGACTGAGGATGCTAGTTTGATTCCTGCTTTAGATGAAGTGCTGAGAAATGTGGGACAACAATTAGAAGCATTGAAGGCAATGCAAGGCGATCATCCGTAGAGCGAATCTTGCCAGTCATGGCATGGTTTTAGAAAAAGTCCCAACAAAAGGGAGCTGCCGCCTGCCATGCTTGATCGAGTTGAGGTAATAGAGTCTCATCACCTGTCAGTTCTAATTCCCCTGTCCAAAGCAGATCCTGAGATCGCCGCCAGCCACAAAATAATTCAGTGAGATGCTCGATCGAGGTTTTCAGTACCGTTGAGGTCGGTGATTGACGCAGGTGCATCTGGCGATCGCTGAATTCAGCCGTAATCTGCTGGTCGCCGAATACCGGATCGGAAATCTCAAAGGTTAAGGCAAAGGGGTCACTGGGTTGCAGCGATCGCCGCTCGAAGGCAGCCGCTAGATCAACTAACCGCCACATGAATCCCCCGCCAAGTTGACCAAAGGCATGAACTAAGCCAAATTCAAAGGCAGGTGCGGTGAAGCTGGGATCACAGCGTTGTTCCTGGAGGAGATGGGGAAATGGATCGCTGGGAAACGTATTCCAAACAATGGTAGATACCTGATCCCGCAGGGAGGCGAGAAACCCTAGAATACCTCGATAGGCGGCAGCGGTAGCGGCAACCCATTCTTGAACCACAATCGCTAATGGAGAGGAGGCAGCACCGAGCCGAGTAAATTGGAGGATGACGTAGCCCTGAAGTTGATTGCTGTCCTGGTAAACGTAAATTTCTCTGCCATTACTGGGTTTTAACCGTTGTTGCCATTGCCAGGTCTGCCGGTGTAACCAACCATTTTGTTGAGCGGCGACAGATTCATAGACAGCCGATAAACTGTGACGACTGGAATTGTATGGCATGATGCCCGATCGCTCTGGATATAAGGGTAGGTGACGCGCCGCCACTCGGTACTGATGCACTGATTCCACCCAAGCCCAGCCTAACCGGCGATAAAAACCATGTTGAAAGGGATACAGCATGACAATTGGTAATTGCTGCGATCGGGCTGTTTCTAACGCATGTTCCAACATCAACCGAGCAATTTTCTGACCGCGTTTTTGGAGCGCCACTGCTACGGCAGCGATTCCCATAGCCGGAAAAACCTGCTGTTGGAAGTGAATTGCCAGTTGTAATTGGGCATAGGTGCCGATACCAGCTCCAGTAGCTGACTCGATCGCCAGGAATAGTTGCCGACCAGGCAGTTCCAAGCCCTCGCTATACCACTCTTGCTGGATTTCCGTTTCGGAGGTGAGGGGGGCAAAGGCTAACCGATCCAGGGTAATAATTTGGTTGAGATCATCAGCTTGGGCAGGGCGCAGACTGACTTCAGGCAACGAAAAGGTTGGCATAAGTTATTTCTTTTCAAAGAGTTAATTCATCTTTCATTTACACATTCTCGGCACAGTGCGGTAGGGTGGATGTGCAACGATTACCCTGACATAGTAGTTATGCTTTCAGGTATTCCTACCGTTTTAGCGCTTGACTTTGATGGTGTTCTACTGAATGGCTTAAAAGAGTATTTCCAAACGGCATGGCGAGCCTATTGTCGCATTTGGCATCCTCCTGATTGTCACCCGCCGGTCGGGTTAGCAGAAACCTTTTACCGTCTACGTCCAGTGGTGGAAACGGGGTGGGAAATGCCATTAGTGTTAAGAGCAATCTTACAGGGCAAATTGGAAACAGATCTGTTGCAACATTGGGGCACGATCGTTCCAGAACTGTTAATTCAGGAGACGCTAGATGCTCAACGGCTGCAATTTGAAGTGGATGATGTTCGAGATCACTGGATTGCGACGGATATCCAGGGGTGGTTAGCCGAACAGGGGTTTTATCCTGGCACGATCGCGGCGCTCCAACGACTGTTGGCAACCAATCAAACCTATGTGGTGATTATTAGCACGAAAGAAGGACGGTTTATTCGGCAACTTTTGCAGCAGCAAGGAGTTGATGACACCGATTTGCAGGTCTATGGTAAGGAGGTAAACCGTCCTAAGGCAGACACTTTGCGAGAGTTAATGCCGGTATTTGGGCAGGATGCCAGTATCTGGTTTGTGGAAGACCGATTACAAACCTTACAGAAGATCCAGCAGCAGCCCGATCTGCACACCGTCAAATTGTTTCTAGCGGATTGGGGCTACAACACGTTGCGAGAGCGGAAGATTGCCCAAGCTGATCCAATGATCCAATTAATTTCGTTAGATCAATTCAGCCAGGATCCAGGTCTGTGGCTGCCTGCCAAAGCACTTCCCATTGAGGAGCACCCCTAACCTGTGAAGTGCCCCTCGACGGCGCAGATTATCCCGGTCAGGTAATTGACTGACTTACACGATCGCGGCAGTTGGTTGTAAATTCCAGCGTCCTAGTGGTTGAGCCACTACAGCCAGTTCAGTCATGAGCTGATCAAACCGATCGGGCGTGAGGGATTGGGGGCCATCCGATAGGGCTTTCGCCGGATTCGGGTGAACTTCAATCATTAAGGAATCTGTGCCTGCTGCGATCGCTGCCATTGCCATTGATGGAACATATTCGGCTTTGCCAGTCCCATGACTGGGATCGATCATGATCGGCAGGTGAGTCAGCGATCGTAGGACGGGAATCGCGGCTAGATCCAACGTATTCCGGGCATATTGATTATCAAAGGTGCGAATGCCTCGTTCACAAAGAATCACATTCGGGTTGCCTGCTGCCAGAATATATTCGGCTGCCATCAACCACTCTTCGATCGTGGCAGACATCCCCCGCTTCAATAAAATTGGTTTATCCTGCGCTCCCACTTTCTTCAGCAGTGAGAAGTTGTGCATATTCCGAGCGCCAATCTGGATCACGTCCGCAACCTCGGAAATCGCGTCTAGATCGGCCGCATCCATCAATTCTGTAATGATGCCTAAGCCACTGACTTCCCGAGCCTTTGCCAGTAGCCCTAAGGCACTTTCCCCATGTCCCTGAAAGGCATAGGGAGAGGTGCGCGGCTTGAAAGCGCCTCCCCGTAGAAAAGTGGCTCCCGCCGCCTTAATTCGTTGGGCGGTTTCGATAATCATAGCTTCGTTTTCAACCGAGCAGGGCCCTGCAACGACCACGATCGGATGGTGTTCACCAAACGGCACTACACCATTGGGTGTCTGAACCAGCACTTCACTGGGTTCACCATGCCGAAACTCGCGGCTGGCTCGCTTGAAGGGTTTCTCAACCCGGAGAACCTGCTCAATCCAGGGGCTAAACTCTTGCACCTGAAGCGGATCCATATCTACCGTGTCACCAACCAAGCCAATCACGACCTTGTGCTTGCCAACGATCGTCTCCGGCGACAGTCCCCAAGAAGTAAACTCTTCAGTTAAACGAGCGACTTCTGCTTCGGGTGAACCAACCTTCATGACCACAATCATGGTGTTTGTCCCTGCTCAGTGAGATGTGTATATGGCGCGGGGTGAGTGGGAATTTATGGCAGGATCAAGACTTTTGTTTAGCCGCCTGCCAGGATTCGCGCAACCGTCCAAAGTTGGTCGTAAATTCTTCCCAACCGAGCCGAGTGCCGACTCGCTGTTCATCCCAGGAGGCTGAAAGCACCCCGTAACTCAACCCCAGAACGCCTAAGCCAAACCATCCCATACTAACTAAGACCACTACGACATTGGGGAGCTTGACCCACTCGTGGCTGACGATGAGATAGCTCACTACAAAGGTCAACATGCCCAGGGTGGTAGGCACACCACAGAAAAGCCCCATGCGACGTGCCATCCGCCGACTGACTACCTCCGGAATGGTTCCACCTTTAGCCGCCGACTTACCAGTGGACTGAACGGTTGACTGAGCAGGTGCATCTGTTTCCTTCACCACTGGAGCCGATGGGCTTTTCTTTGCCGCTTTCTTGCGGTGCTGTTGGGGCTCAAACGGTAACCGCTCGGTGTCAGTCTTGGCTTGAGCCTTAGTGTCAGACTTACCTGCCTTCGCCTTACTGTTCTGTGAACCTTTGCGAGACTTAGAAGCCATTTCTCGATCGCCCTCTTAACCCTCTTAACCGCGAATTCCTAGCCGAGTGATCAGCGCCCGATACCGTTCCTGGCTTTGTTTTTGGATGTATGCCAGCAAGCGTTTCCGGGTTCCAATCATCCGGAGTAACCCTTGCCGAGAAGCATGATCTTTCTTGTTTGATCTCAAATGTTCACTCAGGCGATTAATCCGTTCAGTTAGCATTGCCACTTGAACATCTGCCGATCCAGTATCCGTTTCGTGAACCTGGTATTCCGAAATAATTTCGTGTTTGCGCTGTTGCAGCAGAGCCATGATGCAGTATGTATTCCTAATAACTAATAAGGCAGCAGTCCTCCATAATAGCATAGGGATACCCAGAGGACTAAACTCAACCGATTAACGACTCAACCAGGCGATCGCCTCACGAATCCAGACTTCGGCATCTTCCCGTTTGGATAGAGTGGTATTTTGCCCGACCGCTTGAAGTGCCTGGGTAATCTCATTGTTGGTATATCCCAATGCCACCAGGGTCATCTCGACATCTTCTTGAATTGCCATGGTGGGTGCCGCCGAAGGAGCGGCTGGAATGCCAGCTTGTTGTCGCCATTCCGCCAGCTTGGTGCGTAGTTCCAGGGCAATCCGTTCGGCGGTTTTGTTGCCCACTCCTGGAGTTCTGGCGAGAACCCGACTATTCCCGGTGACGATCGCCTGCACAAGATCCTGCAATCCCAGGGTATCGAGCAGTGCCAGTGCCAGTTGTGGCCCAATGCCACTCACACTGACTAATTGCCGGAATAAATCTCGCTCGGCGGCGGAGCCAAACCCAAACAAGGTCAATTGATCTTCACGCACATGTAAATGGGTAAAGATATGAGCGGTTTCGCCCACGTCTGGTAACTGGTTGGCTAACCGGGGCACAACTTGTAGATCAAAGCCAATCTGTCCGACCTCCAGGGTAAGAATGACGCGATGACTAATTTTTTGTAGGCTGGCGATCGTGCCTTTAAGGTAGCCGAGCATGAATGGAGGGAGGGGAGATGAGGGAGATGGGGCAGTGAGGTGGTTTAAAGCAAGCCGAAGTGATTGAGTCCTTCGAGAATGCCGCCAGCACAGTGGGCTGTAGCGAGGTAGCGATCGGGGTTGGGGTTCGCATGATGCCAGTCCAGTAGTTCGGACATAGCATTGCCAACAATGATGCCGCGTTCTGGGCGATCGGCGAATAGGGCGATATCGTTACCGGAGTCCCCGCAGGCGACGGTTTGGGTGGGCGCAATTCCCAGGTCTTGGCGCACGAATGCCATTGCCATACCTTTATTGGCACGACGCGGCAGAATATCCAGATCCTGACTGCCACTATAGATCAATTGTACCTCTAGACCCTGCTTGGCGAGTAAGGTTTCTAGGCGAGGAATCACCTCGATCGCGGCGGATGGCGATAAAAAGTAACTCACTTTAAAAGGACGTTGTTCTGTCTCCGCTTGGGGGGTGAGATCTGCTATATGAGCTGTTGTCGCGACAATCTGTTCGCGATCCCATGCCTGCGAGAGAATACCTGCCCAATTGGGATCGGGTCGATCGCTACCGTTGACGTAAATTTCCGTTCCGACCGCTGCAATCAGAATATCGGGTTCTAATAATGGCTTTTCTGTTGCCAATTCTTGATAACGGATTGGCGATCGTCCGGTAGAGTAGACAATTTTGCTGCCATAGTGCTGACGATGGTGGCTGAGTCGCTGATTCAGTTCTAGCATTGCCTGATCATCACCAACTAAGGTGTTATCCAGGTCAGTTACCAGCAGAAAAGAAGACATGGTGCGAACTGCTAGGGAGGGACATCGTTAAGTATAGTGAATCCCTGACCCTCGGTTTCTGCGATCGGCGTAACTGAAATAGTGTAGAAGGGGTGGAAGCCTATTACCCGCGCCATCGCACCCCGCTTTAGGAAAGAACCTCATATCAGTTATTACATGTCCGTGGGTAGACTTTACGGATCAACCACCGCTTGATGCTGAGCGATGGTGGCGATCGCGATCGGGCAGTGACTCAACCGGATGACGCAAGGGCTGGAAACCAAATGATAATTTGGTACAAAAGTACTGTATAATCAAATTTGTGATTTTAAGCGAATAGGGTTTGAGAATGGGCGGCGATCGCATAGGATAACCAGCAATAGTCATAATTTGTGTTTACTTTAAGGATGCTAATATCCCGGCGTGACGGAACTCGTAGTATGCTTGACGGATACTGAGGCAGATTCCATGAGTGTTGAGCAATCCACCCAGCTAATTCAGTTAATCCTAAACTCCATTTTGATCAGCGTCGCCTGTGCCTTGGTGTTAGGAGGGTTAACGGCACGTCAAGCGGCGTTAGAGGAGCGATTACAACTTCTGGCTCGTCAGTATTACGATTATGCCGATGTGGAGGGCAGTGCTGGATGGCGCAGCGATCGATTAAGTTACGTCAAAAAGGCGCTGCGTCAGGTACAGTATCGTTGCCAGATCAGTCATTACAGTGTGTTGGCAGTTCATTATGCCCTGCTGTTCTCGATCGTCAGTGTATTAATCCTGGCATTCCGAACCGCGATTAGTTTGGAGTGGTTGATCCCTGTAGCCCTGGCTTGTTTTATTTTTGGCATTGCCATTATGTTGCTGGGTGTGGGACTCACGTTGATTGATTTACATTTATCCGATCGTCCTCTACTGGAGGATATGCGGGGCATTCTGAATTTAGGAATCAATGACGATAGCTATCCAGCCCCCTCACGCCCACGACGATCGGCTGGTAATTACGATCGGGCGTATTCTGGCAGGATGTCCTCTGGTCTAACGTCCCGCGCTCGCCGACGGGTAGGGTAATTAGGGTTGTGGTGCGATTAATGTGACTTGGTTGGTGGCACGATCGCAGACGAACCACGCCATTTGATTGTCCAGGTTTTCCGTGGTTTCGGTAATACAGAAGGGGACTTTTTCGCCAGTCCGCATTTCTACAGCCAGGTCGGCATTCGGAACGGAGACAACTTTAAAGCCGCGATCGCGTAGACAGTAAGTGATCCAGCCTTTTAAGGTTTGGCGCTCTGGATCAAACGGGACGGGAGGAGCGCTTAAAACTTCCTCTACCAGGGAAAACACTTGCATTTCAGTCAACTCCAATCACTGTTTTGATCATGCCATTTGAGCCGCCCTCTTACACCGATGTACAGCCATAAAAAACCGGGCAGTTTTCAGGCTACCCGGCAAATTCTAGCAAGTGTGATTAAGAACCGTTCTTGATGACAATTTAGACGGTTGCTGCCGTTTTAGCTGCCACTTGATCCAGTTCACCTTTCTTGTACTTGATCGCGTAAACATCTACGGATGCTTGCTTGATCTTGCTGGCGTTACCGGCAGTCCAGAATTCTTTATAGCGATCGGCACAAACTTTCTGCATGTACTTGATCGAAGGCTTCAGGAAGTGACGGGGGTCAAATTCCTTAGGATTCTGTTGCAGGGCTTCGCGCACAGCCGCCGTGATTGCCAAGCGATTGTCGGTGTCAATGTTGACTTTCCGCACACCGCTCTTGATTCCTTTCTGGATTTCTTCCACGGGTACACCGTAGGTTTCGGGAATCGTGCCACCATGCTGGTTGATCAATGCCAATAGGTCTTCAGGAACAGAAGAAGAACCATGCATGACCAGGTGGGTGTTGGGCAGACGCTTGTGGATTTCTTCAATCCGGCTGATTGCCAGAATTTCGCCAGTTGGCTTGCGGGTGAACTTGTAAGCCCCGTGGCTGGTGCCGATCGCGACGGCTAGCGCATCCACTTGGGTTTGCAGGACGAAATCAACGGCTTGATCAGGGTCGGTCAGCAGTTGGGAGTGATCCAGTTTTCCTTCAAAGCCATGTCCATCTTCAGCTTCACCCATGCCGGTTTCGAGTGAACCCAGACAACCGAGTTCGCCTTCTACGGAAGCCCCGATCGCGTGAGCCACTTTCACCACTTCACTGGTGACGGCCACGTTATATTCATAGCTGGCAGGAGTTTTGGCATCTGCTTCCAGCGAACCATCCATCATGACGCTGGTGAAACCATTTTTGATCGCTGAGTAGCAAGTGGCAGGCTCGTTCCCATGGTCTTGGTGCATGGCGATGGGAATGTGAGGATAGGTTTCCACAGCCGCCAGGATCAGGTGACGCAGGAAGTTTTCGCCAGCGTAGGAGCGAGCGCCACGGGAGGCTTGCAGGATCACGGGGCTATCAGTTTCCTGAGCCGCCTGCATGATTGCCTGGATTTGCTCCATGTTGTTTACGTTAAACGCCGGAATGCCGTAACCATTCTCAGCCGCGTGATCGAGCAGCAGCCGCATAGGTACGAGCGCCATAGACAGTCCTCCTGGGTACGTGTGATTAGCTTGTATCGACGAACTTAATCCTTACAGTAATCTTAAGATACTTTTCACTCTGCTGTAAGACTTAACTTGCGGTTGACTGGCTGTAATAAGTAAAAATAACTATTAAACAAATTTATATTTTTGTAACCTATGGGCGATCGCTAGCCTGACCAGGCGATCGGGCGTGAACTCACTAAGCTAGCTGGGGATTGCAGTCCGCCAGAGCGCGATCGACCCTAAGCAGTCAAGGTGATCTACAGATATCAGGTTGTCTTTATGGGTCACCCGGGATTCGAACCCGAGACCAATCGGTTAAAAGCCGAGTGCTCTACCGCTGAGCTAGTGACCCGCGCAATTGAATTTCGCAACGTTTTCTACAGTAGCACAGGGTTTCTAAAAAAAGCTAGTCCTCTAAAAAAAATTAGCTGAGTTGCACTACGGGTTGATCTTCAACCAGAGTTTGCAGGGCTAACAGGTCATTCACCGTAATCCGGAGAAATCGCTGGTCATCGACCCGGAATTGCACCTGGATACGATCGCGCCCAGGGAATCCCAATGGGTCTAGCTTCGCGATCGTCCTTGCTCCGTCCCGATCGTTGAGCGGTTGTACCTGGGTTTGGCTGCTGCCGACTCGGCGGGTAATTAAGCGATCGCCGTCAAAGTAGACTTCGGTTTGCTCGGATTCTGCCCCCAGTTCTCCAATAATCAGTTCAATGCTGGGTTGATTGTCGATCGAGGCTCCCAGCAATAACTCGACTGGATCTGCCATCGGGTAGGCTTGTCCGGCTTTAATGATCGAGTGCCAGTTGTGGCGTTTGTGGCGATGATCCCAGTAACGAATGCCGTAGCTGTGATACAGGAAATCTTTTAGTTCGATGCCCTGGGTCAGTTGTAAAGCCCCCTGGGCGATCGCTTCAAACGGTTTTTCGCTACGGATTTTACTCGGTTCAAAATATTGTTGTACCCAGGTTTGGACGGCGGGAATTTGGGCAGTGCCACCGACGAGTAACACGGCATCGATATCAGCGACTTCCAACCCCTGACGGCGAGCTTGCTGAAGAACCTGTTGCATCGACTCGTCCAGTAACTCAAAAAATCGATGCTCTTGCAAAATCTGTTCAAAGCCACTACGAGTTAGCTGGAGTTCGTAGCTCTCAAAGGTTTCGTCGTTGAAGTAAACCTCTTGCGCCTGCTGTTGCAGAGATAGTTGAATCTTCAGCCGTTCGGCTAACCGAGTGGTGATCGGTGTAATCGGTAGTCCCTGGCTGGTGGCGAAATGATCGGCTAGCCAATTATCGATATCGGAGCCGCCTAAATTTTGTCCAGCTTTGGCGAGGACTCTAGCGATTTTGGGTTTTTGCCCCGATTGTTCGGCAAACGACTTTTGTCCCCACTTAAGAATAAAGCCGATCGGTTTGGATTGGTTCTGAGTTGCCTGATCGAGCCTCACCAGGGATAAATCCAACGTGCCACCGCCAAAATCGATCACTAACAGAGTTTCGCGATCGGCTAACCCATAGCCCAACGCGGCGGCGGTTGGTTCATCCAGCATTCGGACTTGCTCAACTTGCAACGCCTCACAGACTTGACCCAGCCAGAGGCGGTAGGCTTCAAAACTATCGACGGGTACCGTGAAGATCAGCGATTCTCCCGCTTCCGGTTCGGTGGCTTTCAGTTGTTGAATCACCTGGGCGAGAAACCATTGTCCAACCTGCTCAAACCGAGTCGGTCTACCATCCAGTTCGGGCAAAAACCCCTGAATCGGTGTGCCGATGCCTCGTTTGAAGTTACGGAAAAAGCGCGGATCGCTGCCCAAATCCAAGGCCCGATCGCGGACTTCCTGACCCACAATCACTTGATCTTGGCTGGCATCCTTGACATAGACCAGGCTGGGAATTAACGGCGGATTTTGAGTAGTTTTCCAGGTGATGCCCGGTAGGGCAATGGTTTCTGCCTGCTGTGTTGCCCGATTCCACCGAGCGATCACGGTGTTGCTGGTGCCAAAGTCGATCGCGATTCCCATGCCGTTCTAGTAATGGTTAACCTGAACATTCATTAAAGACAATATCAAATTGCTTCCCGGAATGTCCTGGCAAGCCGCGATCGACTTTATTCTTTGCTGGTGGGCTATCTTTTCGCTGCCAACCGTAAAAATTTCCTGTGCTTTCTGGAGGATAGCGAAGCGATCGCCTATGGTCGTGGAAGTTAGATCCAAACGAGGACAGGAACGTGAAAAGTCAACAAGGGCAAACCTGGCAACTGACCATCATTCTATTTTTACTTAGTATTGTTGCCTTGTTGGGATTAAATTCATTTGTGATTGTTAATCCGGGTGAAGCTGGAGTTTTAAGTATTTTAGGCAAAGCTCAAGATGGGGCTTTATTAGAAGGATTTCATTTCAAACCGCCCTTAGTGTCTCAAGTCTCTATGTATGATGTGACCGTACAAAAATTTGAAGTCCCGGCGCAAAGTTCGACCAAAGATCTGCAACAACTATCGGCGAGTTTTGCGATTAACTTCCGCTTAGATGCCATGCGAGTCGTCGATATTCGTCGGACTCAGGGGACATTACAAAATATTGTGGCAAAGATTATTGCCCCGCAAACTCAAGAATCTTTTAAAATTGCGGCGGCTCGTCGCACAGTGGAAGAAGCAATTACTAAGCGGGATGAATTAAAGCGCGATTTTGATATTGCTTTAGGCGAACGTTTAGAAAAATACGGCATTTTAGTGTTAGATACGAGCGTGGTTGATCTAGCGTTTTCAGAAGAGTTTTCTAGAGCGGTAGAAGAGAAACAAATTGCGGAACAACGGGCACAACGAGCGGTTTATGTGGCGCAAGAAGCCGAACAAGAAGCGGAAGCGAATGTGAATCGGGCTAAAGGTCAAGCGGAAGCCCAACGGTTATTACGAGAAACTTTAACGCCGGAATTATTGCAGAAACAAGCGATCGAAAAATGGGATGGTAAATTCCCGCAAGTCATGGGTGGGAATGGCGCATTACCCTTGCTCAATTTAGATACCACAAAGTTTTCAACTAATACTCACTTAGAAATACCAGTTAAAAAACCATAGCATTTTTATATCTAGAGGAGATTTGTTCTATACTGTGATTCTTATAAGAGAAAAACTCTTATGGAATCTTGTTTGGGGGTTTGCCACGGAACACTTTCATAAATTGAAAGTTATGTTTGCTTGAAGGAGATAATCAATTGATGGAAGGTTTGGCAGATATTGAAGCTCTTTCTATGAGTTGTTGCTCGGAATACTCAAAAGAATATATTTCCGAAGCAATTTTATGCTATCGAGCAGGTGCCTATAGAGCAGCAATCGTCAGTACGTGGATCGCTGTAGTTTTTGACCTAATCGATAAAATTAGAGAGTTGTCTTTATCAGGAGATGCAAATGCAAAACAGCTCGAACAGCAGTATGAGAAATATTTACAACAAATTGAAGAAGGGAATGACCAAGGAGTAAAACTTGCGCTCGAGTTTGAAAGGGGGATTCTTGTAGTTTGTAAAGAGAAACTACAGTTTTTTGATCAACAACAATTTATTGATCTTTGTCGTCTTCGAGAAGATAGGCATCGTTGTGCTCATCCTTCATTTCAGAAGGTTGGTCAAATCTACCAATCATCTGCCGAACAGGCTCGTCTTCATCTTAGGAATGCGATTACTCATGTATTATCGCAGCCTCCTGTCCAAGGTAAAGCAGCACTAACTGAGTTGGTTTCTCTTGTTAGCTCCACTTACTTTCCTACTGAAACTAGTAAAGCGCTTACTCAGCTAAAAAATTCTCCTCTTCAAAAGCCTACAGAGGCTTTAGTTAATGGTTTTGTTGATCGAATGCTTCTTGGTTTTGTCGATATAAATAGCCCTTTGCATAGAAGAACTCAAGTTATAGCTGCTATTAACGCAATATTACAAATGTATCCTAGAGAGGGCGAGATACGTCTTACCAAGCAGCTTAATAAGCTAACTTTTTTCTCAGATGTTCAATTTCTTGATGTTGTTATTTTGGTTGCATCTATTGTTTCAGCCTGGAGTTTTTTAAACAAATCATCCCAGGAAAAAGTTGCTGAATTTATACGAATTGGCTTTACATACGATGTAATTAAAGTACTACATTTACTATCAAAGCTTAAACCTTTAGAACAACCTATTAAAGCTAGAATTGCAATGTTGAGTTTTGAGGAGTTGGCTCAAGCAATCTCGTCTTATAATCTTGGTGCACCAGCAAAAGAACGAGCATTGCAATTTTTGTCTATGGTTAGTTCTTGGAACAGAGCTAATGAGGTGTTTGATAAGGTAATCTTACCAATATTTGATGAACTTGAAAAAAGTGATATTATGCAAATAATAAGATTTCCTAAGGAAACTGAAGCAGATCTAATCGGTGCTACAGGTTTTTCAATATTTATTGAGAGAGTAAGGCTTAGTAAATTATTTGATGATGATGAGCTAAATCAGTTACTCTCTCAAAATGGTGCTAGCTACCTTGTTCTTAGAGCAGAATGAGTATAGCAATCTGATGTATTAAAGAACTATGTATATATTTCATAAATGTGACATGTTTAGCCGGACGATCGCTCTGGAAAAACGATCGTCCGGCTTCATAATTACAGAATTGAATCAATTAAACGGCTACAGGTTGCAGCAGTTTGATGTTAGAGAATGAAAACTCTGTAGTCGATACTTGACCGTTCGTTTCAGTCCGGATCAAGCGACGGTTGAGGACATAGTAATTACCGACTTTTTCGTACTCATCCTCAAATTCGCTCTTACCGCCTTTTTGTTCACCCGTTTTGGGATCGCGGTAGACCGAATCATAGCGGTGAGACAGATAGCCTTCCTCAGTTTGGTGGCTGCTGAACGTGTTAATGGTGACGAAAGTGCCATGAATTTGGCGATGTACTAAGCTGACTTCATTGTTATGGACTTTATAGCGATCGCCGGATGCCTTCCCACCCACCAGCAGTTCTACGGCTCCATTCTCGTCGGTGTCACCGTACTCAAAAACATTCTTAGCATGGGTTTCCTCAAACGGACGACGCACCCGGTGAACGGCAATTTCCCACACCTGACCATGAATCGCTTTCTTAGCGTTTTCATCTGCCACATCCATGACCTCAAAGCTCATGTCGGCATTGATGCGGATTTTGCCTGTAAAGGTTTGGTCGTTGTCCCGCAGTTGCACATCGGCAGTATAGCCAGGGAAATTTTGATCCCAGGTATAACGGTTTTCATAAGCGGCACGAAACAGCTCACGCGCTGACAGTTGCTCGGTCATGAAACTCTCCTTAGCTGTTGTCTTTTCCTAGTGTAAAGAGTTTTTCAGCTTGGCAACGATCTCAATAGGGGTGGAAATCCGTCCCAATGGACTTGTTTACTCATCAGACTCGGTTGTCGATCGCACCATTTGGAGTACTTGAACCCGTTGTCCATCTTCCAGCACCGTCAGGACAATGTGATCAATTTGGATGCGATCGCCGGCTTCCGGCAACCGTTGTAACTCTTCTAAAAACAGTCCAGCTAAGGTAGCGGCATCTTCGCGAGGCAGTTGAATATCCAGTTCATTATTTACGGTGGCAATACTGGCGCGAATTTTGAAAATTCCCTCATGTTCCCCAATCTGCCGAAACTCACGCTCTTCTTCGGCATCATATTCGTCCCGGATTTCCCCGACAATTTCTTCCAACACATCTTCCAGGGTGACTAAACCCGCCGTCCCGCCAAACTCATCTCGGACAATCACCATGTGTAAGCGGTTTTTCTTCATCTCGCTTAACAGGTCGGCAACGGGTTTAGTTTCAGGGACAGCGCGGACAGGGCGTAGGAGTTCGCGCAGTGCCGGAGGATGTTCCAGTAGGTCAGGCAAGGGGCGGATCAGATCCTTGACATGCAAAATGCCGACGATGTTATCCAGGTCTTGATCACAGACAGGAATGCGGGTGTGGGCATTTTCTGAAACGAGTTCATAGACTTTGCCGATCGTTTCGTCAATCTTCAAATACTGAATCTGTACCCGTGGCACCATAATGGCTCTAGCCGTGATATGAGACAGTTCGACGGCACCGTGAATGATCCGCCGCTCCTGTTCCCCGACGGAACCTCCTGCCCGACCCGCATCAACCATTGCCTTAATTTCTTCAATGCTGACCGCCTCCTCTGCTTCTGTGAGAGAGTTGCCAGTTAATTGCAGAATGATGTTTGTAGTGGCACTGAGAAATTTGATGATCGGGGCAGTGATTTTTCCTAACCACCGAATCGGTTCAATGGCAAACAGGGCCACCTGTTCCGCATGGCGGAGTCCAATCCGTTTAGGCACAAGTTCACCTAAGATCAAACTCAATAGAGCGATCGCAATCGTGACGAGCGTAAATGCTATCGTTCCAGCGACTTGCTCCCCTGTAAAGGGGGTGAGGACGACGGCAAGTGGATCGGATAGTTTGGTTGCTGCGGTGGCAGAAGTAAAAAATCCGGCCAGGGTAATTCCAACTTGAATGGTTGCTAGGAAGCGAGTACTATCCTCTGTGGCAGCTAACACCCTGCGAGCGGAGCGATTTCCTTGGTCTGCCAGCATCCGCATTCGAACTTCGTTAGCCGAAACTAACGCGATTTCTGCGGCGGCAAAAAAAGCATTAATGGCGATCAGAAACAGAATAACGGTAAATTCTAAAGCAACATTCATGAACTAGCTGGTGAAACGGATTGGGGCAGGCTGATTATCTTGCCAGATTATAGAGGGAGTTGTTACTCGTCGAGAATAATAATCAGGTCAGGACAACAGCTCTTAGCGGGGGATGGGCTTGATTGCATAGGTCTTCTGTTGCCGAGTGTTAACCGGAACGATCGTCACAAGTTGCACCTGTCCTTGCCGATCGCCGGAGGGAGTAAATTTCACTTCACCCGTGGCTCCTGGCGCTGAAAAATCCGGTTGAGTCAACGATCGTTGCACTCCTTCACGGGTTGGTTCGCGGCTGATCGCTGCAATTAAGGCTTTTGCCGCATCGTAGGACAGGGCAGTTCGCCAACTGATGGTATCTGGGGAACCCCAAAACTGGGTAGCCTGTTGCTGAAACGCGGATCCAATCAGGTTGGTTGGCGTTGCCAGCACCATCCCCACCGCTTCTTCTCTGGCAACCTTCAGGGTTTTTGAAATAGACAGGCTATCGCCCGCTAAAATCGGTAAACGGCGTTGGTTCAGGGCAATCACCTGAATTGCGCGATCGGAGACATCACTATCGGATGCCAGCATAATCACATCGGCTCTTTCGCTCAACGCCCGATTGATACTCTCGGCCGGATCAAAATCTGGACGCGATAAATCAATTTCATCGACTAACTCAGCCGCGTTATAGAACAGGGCTTGCTTAAATTCATCTTTAAGCGATGTACTGTAAGCGCTGGCGGAATTGAAGAAGACGATCGCTCGCTTTTTGTGCAGTTGATTCAGCATGTAGCGACCGAGGGCTTTTGCCGTAAAGCTATCACTGGGAATGGTGCGAAAAATGTAGCTACCAAAATTGGATAGTGTCACTGCCGAACTCGAAGGTGACACCATGACTAATTGATTGGCTTGATAGATTTCGGCGGCAGCCAGGGCTGTATCGCTAATGCCATGACCAACTACTCCTAAGACTTCTGGATTGTTGGCTAGGGTTTTGGCAACGGCTTCAGCCGCAGCCGGATCATTATCATCATTGGCGATCGCGACTCTAAGAGGCACTCCTTGAATGCCACCCGCCCGATTCACCTCATCCTGAGCTTGGGCAACCCCTCGCAATAGCTCTAACGCTGCATTTAAGGTATTCCCCAGGGGGACGGCAACCGCGATCGTATAAGATTTGGCTTGACCGATCCGCGCATTATTTAAATAAATTAAGGTTTCTGGATCGCTGGGGTCGGCTTTGTGGGCTGCCTCCAGAGTTTTGGCGGCTTGTTCATAATTACTCGCTGCAATCTGAGAAATTCCTCTCTGTTTACTGGCATTTTGCGGGTTGAGGTGCCATTTATTGAGTAAAGACTCGCCCCAACTGATGCGATCGAGGGTAGATGGTGTAGAACTGGGTTGCGGCTCGGGGGTAAAGTCGGGGGATAGAACTTTGACTAATAGCGCGATCGCCAGTGTGCCCAGGATGGCTCCACCAATGCGCGTCACCGTTTTACGGGATGGTTTTACCTGGGGTTTGGTGACGGGAGCAACGTACTCCGGTATAGGGTTAGAGAGCGGGCGGAATGCGGTTTCTGAGTAGGTTGCTGATTTGCCGGAATCGACGGCTCGGCTTGGGCTTAAAACGGTTTGGGAGCCTAATTTAGCTTGCAACAGGGCATCTAAGACATCATGCACCGATTGAAACCGTTGCGCGAAGTGATACCGCACCATCTTGTCAATTACCTGCGTTAGGGCTGCACTCACCTCAACGCGATCGTGCCAGAGTACCTCTGAAGTGCTATAGTCCTGCGGTAGTTGTGATGGTCGTAATCCGGTTAATGCCTGAATCGCCAGCATTCCCAGTGAGTAAATATCGCTGTTAAAGCGAGGCTGTCCCATGCACTGCTCACTCGCACCATACCCGGAGGTATAGATGGGGACGCTCAAGGCAGTGTCTCCAGTAGAAACTGCCACCGTATTGCCAATATTTTTGACGGCTCCGAAGTCAATCAAGACGAGTTTGCCGTCCTGCTGTCGTCGAATCAAGTTATCAGGTTTAATATCCCGGTGAATCACATTCTGGGCATGAACGAATGCCAGAATACCTAAGGCATCTTCCAGTAGAGCGACCACCTGGGCTTCGGAAAACCGTTGACCATCCTTCAGTTCTTCGCTGAGTGGATGACCCTCGATAAATTCTTGTACCAGATAAAATTGTTCGTCCTCTTCAAAATATGCCAGCAGACGAGGAATTTGGTCATGTTTGCCTAACTGTTCCAGCGTTTCCGCTTCAACCTGAAATAAACGTCTGACCTGTTGGAGAACGGCGGGATTATTGCTGACAAACGTCAGGTGCTTCAGCACACAGCGAGGATTGCCGGGACGCTGGGTATCCTCTGCCACATAGGTATGACCGAAGCCCCCCGCTCCCAGCACCCCAATTACCCTGTAGCGTCTGCCAATCAGTTCGCCTATCATCGTCTCTGCGGAGTCCGGTTAAAGTCTTTCCTCAAGAGTGCCCTGGCTAAAAATATTCTTTTCTATTTCTATTGACTCTATCGTGATGCTGGTAATCCTGCCAGACTGGAGTGAGTGATTGATCAGGAGTCATGAATATTCAGCATGAGTGGCCCGCTACCGCCGAAGAGGCGATCGTGATCCAGCAATCACTCCAAAATCAGGTGATCATGACTGATCAACTGGATGCGGTCAAGTATGTGGCTGGAGTGGATGTTGGCTTTGAAGCGGAGGGCAGCATTACCCGTGCGGCTGTAGCGGTATTGAACCTGAACGATTTGCAGTTATGCGATCGCGCGATCGCTCGTCGTCCGACGAGTTTTCCGTATATTCCGGGGTTTCTGTCATTTCGAGAGGTTCCCGCCGTACTGGATGCGATCGCTCAACTGACGATTACCCCAGATTTGTTACTCTGTGACGGTCAGGGAATTGCCCATCCCCGCCGCTTGGGGATTGCCTGTCATCTGGGATTATTGACGGATATACCCAGTATTGGAGTTGCCAAATCTTTATTAGTCGGTCGTCATACCGAGGTGGGGAATGAGAAGGGCGATCGCCAACCATTAATTCATAAAGGTGAACTGGTTGGGGTGGCGCTGCGGACTCGTCCCAAGACTAAACCGCTCTATATTTCCCTGGGACATCGAATCAGCCTGGAAACCGCGATCGCCTATGTCCTGCGTTGCACCACGAAATACCGCTTACCCGAAACGACCCGCCATGCTCATCGGTTGGCTTCGGGGCCCGCGATCGATCAGCCAGAGCCATCGGCTAATCGGGATATGGGACACCCCCCTGAACAAATGTCCCTCTGGAGCCAAGACCATTAAGGTTCTCTAGAAGGTATCTGTTCGATCCCCTGTTCATCCAACCGTTCCGTTAGCGGAGCGATCGTCGAGCGGTTGCACTAATCCAATCAACCAGAAAGGTGAGGACAATAAAACCAAGTAGGGTCGGGAGTAAGGCGCGGTAATCGAAGCTACTGAGTTGTTCCATCATTAAACGACCCAAGCCACCCGCCCCGACGAGTCCGACAATCACCGTCTCTCGCATACAGACTTCCCAGCGATACAAGTCATAGGCGAGAAAGCGAGTCAAGGTCAGAGGTAAAACCCCATAGAGCCAGACTAGGCTACTCGGAGTCCCTTGAGCTTTTAAGGCTTCGAGAGGACGCTGATCTAGATTTTCGATCACCTCGGCTTTTAGTCGTCCGAGGATACCAAGATTGTGAAGTCCTAACGCGATCGCTCCCGGTAAGATCCCTGGAAACGTGACGAACAACACGACTAACGCCCAGACCGGAGCCGGAATAGCTCGACTGATGAGTAACAGCGATCGTGCCGCTAGCAGTCCTACCCATGCCAGCCAACGGTTGCCCTGTCCTGTGCGATTCAGCAGACCGCCGGGAAGAAAGAAATTATGGGCGGCGGGAAAGGACAACAGCATTCCGCCGACTGCTGCCAGGACGATCGCCAAAATGGACATCGCCACGGTTTGGAGCGATAGGGGGAGGAATTGCGGGACGATGCTCCAATCGGGCGGTAGGCTCGATCGCACCATCTCTCTTAGTAACCGATAGGTACGAGCAGACCAGAGTTGGCGGAAATCTGCCTGGATATACCAGAAACAAAAGCTGATTAAGCCCAGGAGGCTCAAACTGAGGACGATCGGGAGTCGGCGGTATTGCCTGCCTGTACGCGCTATGGGAGGTAAGGGTTTGCGGGCGTTTAAATCTAAACGACTGGGACAGCCGAGTTGCTGCCGTGTCCAGGCACTGATAAAGTCTACGGCTCCATTCAGCAGAAATAGGGCATAGAAAAATGTCCAAAGTTGCGGGTAGCGAAGCGATTGCAAACTAAGGAGGATCTCGTAGCCTAAGCCGCCTGCCCCAATCATGCCCAAAACGGCGGCCGATCGAATTGAGCATTCAAACCGATAGAACACATAGGACAGCAGATGTAAAAATGCTTGAGGCAGCAAGGTGTAGAACAGGGCGGTCAGGGGCGCAACACCACTCCCGACTAGGGCTTGAAAGGGTTGGCGCGGAGTTTCGTCTATAATTTCCGCAAAAATTTTGGCGGTAATGGCTCCGAAGGGAATGGCGATCGCGAGTACGGCTACTAATGGATCCAGCCCAAAGATATTAATGAAAATTAAGCCCCAAATCACTTCATGGATGGCGCGGGGGATAGCAAGCAGGGCTTTCGTAATCAGCCAACCAGAGGTGAACCGATGGGAGGAATGGGGGACGATCGCTGACCACCAGACCTCAGAACAAAAAAGTCCCCCGAAGCAACCAAGCAACACACTTAAACATGTGCCACAGACGGCATAGGCGAGGGTGGTTAAAGTGGCATCTGCTGTTAATCGCAGTAGGTCTGGGCTGAGGTCTGGCTGCCCACTGGCAACAACAAATTGCCAAAGTTGTCCGACTCCATTGGGATTGAACAACTCCCGTTGTCCGATGCCGATTTGTCCGAGGGATAGCCCGATCACGACGATCGCGAATAACCCCCATCGAAATGATGAATGGGTTAGCAGGGTTGGAGGTTTTGTCCCTGCCATCATTAATCCAATTGATATAGCGCTTGAATCTGGTCAGCCGTGAGGTCTGCCGTCGGCACATCAAAGACTATTTGACCCTGGCGTAAACCGATCAACCGCTGACAGTACGTTTTGGCTAACTCTAAGGTATGGAGACTGACAACCAGAGTCCGGTGGTGTTCCTGGCTCAACTCTGCGAGTAATTGCATAATCTCGCGGCTACGTTCTGGATCCAGGCTGGCGATCGGTTCGTCGGCGAGAATCACGGCGGGATCCTGCACTAATACACGAGCTAAGGCGACTCGTTGCTGCTGTCCACCAGAGAGTTGATCGGTACGGGCATACAGTTTTTCGGGAATGCCAACCCGTTCTAGCGCGATCGCGGCAGTTTCTACGTCCTGGGGGACAAGCAGCGACCACAGGGCTTTTGGGAATGACCAGCGACTTAAATGACCAGCATTGACATTGTGAATCACAGCCAAATTATCGACTAAATGAAACTGCTGGTAGATCGTGCCAATCTGCCGCTGAATTCGTTGCAGCGATCGGGGTGGTAGACGATTGAGACATTGCCCAAATGCCCATACTTCCCCCTGGGTAGGCATCAGAGTAGCATTCAGTAGCCGCAGTAAGGTACTTTTTCCGGCACCACTCGCTCCCACCAGTGCCACCCGTTCACCCGGTAAAATCTGGAGATTGAGATTGGTTAAGGCATGGAATTGACCGAACTGTTGCGAAACTTGCTTCAACTCCAGAATCGGTTGGGTCATGGGTTATTTAATCTTGCCAATCTCTCGCCCAATTTGTTCAATCTGGACATAGTTTTTATTCTGAGTCGGAATAAATTTAGCCGCGCCAAACAACTCCAGAATTTCTTTCTGGTCAGGCACTTTAGGGTCAAGCTTCAACAGAGCTGCCTGCACTTGATCCACAAAATCAGACCCATAATGGTTACGCACCTCCGGGTTAATCACCCAATGATAGTCATAGTACGCTGGAGTCCGCCAAATCACTTGCACTCGGCTGGTATCGACTTTACCTTCCGCTACCCGGCTGTTCCAGACCTGTTCATTCATCACCCCTGCCTCATAGGTTCCGGCTTGCACCAATTCCAGCGTGGCATCGTGCGATTGAGAAAATCCGGGTTCACCCCGAAAATCCTTGAGGTTAACCCCAGCCTGTTTCAGGAAGTGTTGCGGCATCAGTCGTCCTGAGGTGGAAGATTCACTCCCAAAGGTAAAACTCCGTCCTTTCAGGGCACTCAGTTCCTTAATATTTTTCAGGCGGGCAATGCCACTGGATGTATTGGCGATGAAGACGCTATGAAACTGAGCATCAATGTTCCGTTGGGCGATCGCTTCGGCACCGGGAACTTGTAAGCGTGCCTGGGTTCCGGTTAGGCCGCCAAACCATACCATATCCAGATCTCCAACTCTGAAGGCAGTGACGGCGGCGGTGTAGTCGGTGACAGGTTTGTAAACAACGGGGACGTTTAATTCGGCTTGGAGATATTTTGCTAATTTGCCATAGAGCCGCTGTAACTGTTCTGGATCCTGGTCAGGAATGGCTCCCGTTGTGAATGGTCTGGATTTATTAATCGTTGTGCTGCTAGTCCGACCAACGGCTTCAGGTTCATCGGAACATGCGGTCATGGGCAGTAGGAATACCAGTAGGCAGGCGAAAAGGCGTAGTCTTCTCATCGACACAGTTTCAAACATTCAGCGATCGCTGCGAAAATTTTACCGGATGTCATGGCATCGTTAACTTCTGCATCTCTAAATGGGAAAACACTTTAAGTCAGCTTTAAATAAGAAATCACGGTGATAGCGCAACGGCACAGGTGGTGGGATGGCGAGGTTCAAGATACCTAAGGCAATACTGCAATATTTTCCTGGGCTGCAACGGTTGCTATCTTACCAACGCGCCTGGTTACGCGGGGATGTGTTAGCTGGATTAACGGTGGCAGCTTACCTGATTCCGCAATGTATGGCCTATGGTGAGTTAGCGGGAGTTCAGCCGGTTGCTGGATTGTGGGCAATTCTGTCGCCCATGGTGATTTATGCCGTACTGGGATCGTCACCGCAACTCTCGATCGGTCCAGAATCGACGACGGCAGTAATGACGGCAGCCGCGATCGCCCCCTTAGCGGCGACGGATCCCCAGGCGTATGCTGGCTTAGCCGCGTTGATGGCATTTGGGGTGGGAGTAGTTTGTTTAATTGGCTATGTAGCGCGGTTGGGTTTTCTGGCAAATCTGTTATCTAAACCGATCCTGATTGGTTACATGGCTGGAGTGGCGGTGATTATGATTACCGGGCAACTCGGTAAGATTAGTGGTCTTAAAATCACTGCCCAAAGCCCATTAGGACAGATGTATGAATTTGTGCAACGGTTGCCTGAGATTCATGGGGCGACGTTGGTTCTGTCGATGCTGGTGTTAGGGTTTTTGTTTGCTATGCAACGGTGGTTTCCCACGTTACCAGGCCCATTGTTAGCGGTGTTATTGGCAACGGCGGCTGTCGGCATGTTCGATTTGCAACAGCGAGGACTCCGGGTGGTGGGCGAAATTCCGGCGGGATTGCCTCACTTCGCTCTGCCTAATCTAGCTGTTCCGGATATGCTCCCGATCGTGGCGGCAGCGATCGGGATTGCGATCGTCGGTTATTCCGACAATGTGTTGACGGCACGATCATTTGCCAGTCGTCATCACTATACCGTCAATGCCAATCAAGAGCTATTGGCATTAGGAGTGGCTAACCTGGGTAATGGCTTTATGCAGGGCTTTCCAATTAGTAGTAGCGGTAGTCGCACCGTGATTGGTGATGCCTTAGGAAGTAAGACTCAAGCGTTTTCACTTGTGGCGTTTGGGGTTGTGGTGGTTGTGTTGTTATTTTTGCGCCCGGTGTTGGCATTGTTTCCGAATGCCGCCTTAGGTGCGATCGTGATTTACGCCGCGACTAAACTGATTGAAATTCCTGAATTCCAACGATTATGGCAATTTCGGCGGAGTGAATTTGCCTTAGCCATGATTACAACGATCGGAGTATTACTCACGGATATTCTGGTTGGGGTTGGCATCGCGGTTGGATTATCAATCATTGAATTATTTGCGCGGCTGAGTCGTCCCCATGATGCTGTGATGGGACATGTGCCAGGATTACCCGGATTACATGATATTGAGGATTGGCAGGGCGCGACGACGATTCCTGGTTTGGTGATCTATCGATACGATGCCCCCTTATGTTTTGCCAATGTAGAAAATTTCAAACGGCGGGCACTGGCGGCGATCGCGGCGGAAGCGGATCCAGTCGAATGGTTCATTTTGAATACTGAAGCAATCTCTGAAGTGGATATGACCGCGATCGAGGCGCTGACCGAATTTGCGAGTGAATTAGCGGCACAGGGGATTACGTTTGCGATGGCACGAGTTAAGCAAGATCTCTATGCTCAACTGAAGCGTTCAGAGCTATTACAACAGATTATGCCAGAGCGGGTTTATTTCACATTACATACGGCGATCGCGGGGTTTGAAGCTCGCTACCAGCCTCGGCAGGATAGCTAAGGACTCGCTAATTGGTGTGGATGATACAGCGATCGCCAATTTTTTCTGCCATGAATAGAAAGGCGATCGGACGGATCAGTGGCGCAAAAGCTAAGGGTTCAACCTAGCAATCCGATGCTGTAGAAGGTTGGTGCGATGCCTGTGTAATATGCAAAGTTCACTCAAGCGGATCTTAGTTGGCACAGGCTGTTTCTTGCTAATTTTTGTGCTTGCTGTGGCAGGCTATGTCTTAGCTGGATGGCAAGTGCTAGATGCCATTTACATGGTGGTGATTACCGTGTTTGGGGTGGGATTCGGGGAAATTGGCCCTATGAGTCCAACCCTACGAGTCTTTACCATTTTTGTGATTGTCGCAGGTTATACCGCCGTTGTGTATATCGTCGGTGGGTTTCTGCAAATGATCACTGAAGGCGAAATTAATCGAGTCATGGGAGCCAGACGGATGACGCGAGGCATTCGGACGTTAAGTGAGCATGTGATTATCTGTGGCTATGGTCGCATCGGTCAAATTCTTGCCCGCAAGTTGGCGGAGGCGAAACAACCCTTTGTGGTGATTGATCACAATAGCGATCGCATCCAGCAAGCGGAACTGAATGGGTATCTGGTGCGGTTTGGTAATGCGACGGATGAAGTGGTTTTAGAATCGGTGGGAATTGATCACGCTAAGGTGTTGGCAACGGTATTACCGGATGATGCGGCGAATGTGTTTATTACTCTGACCGCCCGGGGTCTGAATCCCCGTCTGGTGATCGTGGCTCGGGGAGAATCGCCGTCTACAGAAAAGAAATTGTTGCAAGCCGGAGCGGATCAGGTGGTATCTCCTGCCGCGATCGGAGCCTTACGGATGGCACACATGATTACCCATCCTGCTGCCCTTAACTTTTTGGAAGCCGATGATGGTCGGGCGACGCTGAATGAGCTATTAGCCCAATTGGATATCCAGATTGATGAATTAGCGATTCCGGCGGGTTCCGAATTGGTCGGCGCTAGTATTGGCACAGTAGAAGTGCGGGGCAAGGGTACATTTATTGTGGTGGCATTACGCCGAGCCGATGGCACGATGTTGATTCATCCCAATCACAGCCTATTTCTGCATGAAGGCGATACCTTGATTGTGATGGGACATCAAGGCGATATTCCCCGGTTTGCCCAGCATCATGCCCTGAAACGCCAGATGCGCTATCGCGGGGCGAAGCAACGCTAACCTAGACCAGTCCTTTGAGGGCGGCTAATTGCGATCGCAGGGAGGGCGGCGCATAGCCTAATCCAAAAGCTTTGGTGCTATCTAAGGACACATCCGCCGGACGGGGAGCCATCATGGGCACATCCTGTTGGCGACAGGCGTGTAAACCAGTAGCGGGTAGCTCTAAGACCTCGATCATCAACTGACCAAATTCGTAGCGGGAAATCCGCTCGCTGCCGCCTAAATGTAGAATGCCCTGGATGTGCTGCTCTAAGGCGAGGAGAAGTCCTTGGGCGGCAACCGTACCACTCACCGGAGTGCGAAATTCATCGACAAATAGCTTTAATTCCCGTTCGGCGCGGAGAGCTTGCAGAAACGGTTGCAGGAAACTGCTAGCTGTCGGTGGGGCGGCTCCAAACAATAAGGGCATCCGACAAACCGCCGTGAGTGGATAGCGCTCTAACATCCGTTGTTCAGCTAAGACTTTTTGTTCACCATAGCGATTCAGTGGTGAAACGGGGTCGGTTTCTCGGTAGGGCGGATTTAAGCCATCAAAGACCAAATCTGTGGAGGTAAATACACAAGGCAGATGGTAGTCGGCACACAATCCAGCGATATTTTCGGACGCAGTAACATTGATGGCATAGGCCTGTTCGGGGTACTGCTGGCAGAACTGGGTAGTCGATTGGGCGGCTAAATGAATCACGGCATCTGGCTTGATCTGCTGAAACAGGGTTTGTAATTGGGCAAAGTCAGTCAGATCGGTCTGGATGGCGGTGACGTGGGGCAAATCGATCGTCCGCGATCGACCAATGCCATAAATCTGCCAATCTGCGGCGGCACGCTGACAAAGGTTCCACCCGAGAAATCCGCTGGCTCCAGTCACAATCAGGTTAGGCATAGGGGTCAGGTTGAGGCTTGTTGGATCGGTAGTTTAAGCCAAAATTCTGCCCCCTGTCCTGGTTCTGAGAGACAGCCAATCTCACCATGATGTTTTTCGGTAACGATCTGATGGCTGATCGATAAGCCTAAGCCAGTGCCTTTGCCGATCGGTTTTGTGGTGAAAAATGGATCGAACAGGCGATGTCTGACGGTTTCTGGCATCCCTGGGCCGTTATCGCGAATGGTGATGTTAACAAACTGCTCATCGGTGATTGCCGTCTGAATCACGATCTGGCTGGGGTTAGCCTGTACCTCGGTGGGCGATCGTTGACTGTCGTAGCTTTCCAGGGCATCGATCGCATTGCTGAGTAGATTCATAAACACTTGATTCAGTTGTCCGGCATAGCATTCGATTAACGGTAAGTTGCCGTATTCCTTTATTACCTGAATTTCCGGATGATCCGGTCGAGCTTTGAGGCGGTTATGCAGAATGAGTAGCGTACTATCAATGCCCTCATGGATATCGACGGCTTTGAATTCGGCTTCGTCTAAGCGGGAGAAGTTGCGTAACGACAGCACAATCTGGCGAATCCGTTCTACCCCCAGTTTCATCGAACTGACCAATTTGGGCATATCCTCCAATAGAAATTCCACATCCATCTCTTCCAATTGCTCTTGAAGGACGGGGACGGGTTGAGGATAATGGGCTTGGAATAATTGGGCAAATTTCAATAAATTTTCACTATATTCGCTGATATGCATTAGGTTGCCATAGATGAAATTGACCGGATTATTAATTTCGTGGGCAACCCCGGCTACCAGTTGTCCCAGACTGGATAACTTCTCACTTTGGATTAATTGAATTTGCGCCTGTTGCAAATTGTGGAGGGCTTGGGAGAGTTCAGCCGTCCGTTCTTCAACCCGGTGTTCCAGTTGTTGGGTTAATTCCTGGAGGGATTGTTGGGCGATCGTGCGTTCCGTCACCTCCTGTTTCAACAGAATGTTCTGCTGTTCTAAGGTTTTGGTTAAGTAGCGTAACTTCAGGTGCAATTTCACCCGCGCTAAAACCTCTTCCTGTTGAAATGGTTTGGTGATGTAATCCACTGCCCCTAAATTTAAGCCCCGCACTTTATCACTGCTATCGGATAGCGCCGTCATAAAAATGACAGGGATTTCTTGAGTGGCGGGATTAGCTTTTAAGCGCTGGCAGGTTTCAAACCCATCCATTCCCGGCATCATCACATCCAGCAGGATCAAATCGGGCGGATCGTAGTTGATTTGCTCGATCGCGCTCTCCCCATCCAGAGCCACTGCCGTTTCATACCCAAAGTCAGCTAAGGCATTGGACAATACTTCTAAGTTTGTGGGGTTATCATCGACCACTAAAACTACGCCCAGATCTTTTTCTGTGAACGTCGTATTCCAGGGTTCGGGAGGGTTTACTTCAGCCGGATGATGGGGATAAGTTAAAGGGTTCATAATTGCCACCAAGTGACTAACGATCGAGTGAGTAGGATTTAAGTAATTCGCGGATTTTGGCGATCTGGAATCCCTTGGCGAGTTGCCGGATCGGTTGGGTAAAGGGCAGCAGTTGGGCGTTGCTCTGTTCCAGTTGGTCTAATGCCTCTACCAGGGCTTTCAATCGCCCTTTCATGGCTAAATCCAACAGGTGGGAAAGGTCTTCAGCGGCTGGCGGTACAATTTGATTTACCGCGATCGCCTCATTCTGATCATCGATTTGCAACTTAGTCCGAGGTTCGTGAGTCTGTTCGTAGATCCAGTCCAACTTGAGTTGCTGTTGCAGAATGCTGAATAAATCCTCTGCCTGTACGGGTTTGGGTAAAAAGGCATCCCCACCTGCATCTAAACATTGCTGTTGATCCTGGGCAAACACATTGGCAGACGACACGACGATCGCCAGATTCGGGAGTTCGGGGGCTTGCCGTAACCGCCGCACTAATTCCAACTTCTCCATACCAGTGACGCAGGGTTCAGTAATCACCAGATGGGGCTGATGGATGATCGCTTGGCGGAAGGCATCCGGGCTATTATCTGCCTCTAGCAGTTCAAACCCTAGAGGTTCCAGTAGTTTCGATACCACGGAGCGATTTTCCCATTTGTCATCCACCACCAGAATTGTTTGTCTGGTTCCCCAGTAGCCAACGATCCGTTGCTGAGCGACTTTAGCGGCGCTTTGTGCCCATTCCACCGCTTCTTGGAACTCGACATCCAGCCAAAACATGCTGCCTTCACCGGGGTAACTTTTTACCTTCAAGGTTGCCCCCATTAGCTGCACAATTCGTTGACTGATGGCGAGTCCCAACCCGGTTCCTTCGGCTTGTTGTTGCCGATCGCCCAGTTGCTCAAACGGTAAAAAGATGGTGTCCAATTGTGCCGGATTGATCCCTATGCCGGTGTCCTCGATTTGAAACCGGACTTTCACCTGGGATGGCGTTGGGTTGGCTGCTAGACTTTCCGGGATCGTGGGAGATGCCAGCCGATCGACCGTAAAGGTGACACCACCCCGTTCTGTGAACTTAATCGCATTCCCCAACAGGTTAATCAACACCTGCCGCAAGCGCTTTTCATCGGCACAAATGCCGATCGGTAAATCAGGCGCAAACTGATAGGTGAATGCCAAACCTTTTTGTTCGGCTCGGACATGGCACAGTTCAGCAATGCCCTGCAAAAATGAGGGAAAGTGGAATTCAGTGGGGCAAAGTTCCAGTTTGCGGGCTTCAATTTTTGCCAGATCCAGCACATCGTTGATTAATGTCAGCAGATGATTGCCGCATTGATGAATAATGCTGACTCCATGTAAATCCTTGGCGCTGATTGAGGGCGATCGCTCCAGAATTTGTACATAACCGAGAATGCCGTTCAGGGGAGTTCTCAGTTCATGGCTCATATTCGCCAGAAATTCACTTTTGGCACTATTTGCCGAGTCTGCGGCTTCCTTCGCTTCCTTCAGTTCCGCTGTGCGGCGTTCCACCCGACGTTCCAGTTCTTCATTGGTTTTTTCCAGTGCTTGGAAGGATTCCTGTAACTGGCGGGTCATGGTGTTAAACGATTTGGCCAGTACCCCCAATTCGTTGTGCGATCGGGTTTCCACCTGCACAGCCAAATTGCCCTCACTAATGGCCGCGGCGGCAGTGGTGAGTTTGCGTAAGGGGGAAATAATCCGCCGAGACAGCATAAATCCCAATCCGGCGGCGACCGTAGTGGCAATTCCCAAGACCCCCGCCGTTGCCCAAATCGAGTTACGCACCGGAGCATAGGCTTCAGCCGTTGGCAGTTCGACCACCACTCGCCAGTAGGTACTGCGGACGGGAGCCGCTGCGCCTAATACCTCCTGCTGTTGCAATCCCTGATATACCTGCGGGGGTGTGGCTCGGGATAACGATAGGTGATGCACGAAGGGACGATCGGAAATGTCCTCTAACTCAAACCGATGATCCTGGTGGGTTCTGGCTTTGGCAATCACGACATTGCGATGGTCAATCACGTAGGTATAGCCAGTTCTGCCCACCTCCGTCTTAGACACCACAAAGTCCAGAAAGCGCAGATTGACCTTTGCCATTAACACGCCATCAACCTGATCCTGCTTGTTTCGGACTGGCACCGCTAACGTTGTAACCAGATTGCCATCGGCACCAAACTCGACTGTGTCTATAAAGTCCTCTTGATCGTGAAACGTGCGTCGGAATAAGGGCGTACCAGCGATACTGCTCATCCGGAGTTGGGCATAGGGGGAGACGACGGAGACAGGAGTACCCTGCCGATCGACGATCGCCACCATTTCGTAGGCATCATTGTTCCGGGTCAACCCTTCCAGTAGAGTCTGCTTCAGTTCGGGGGATAGCTCAGTGAAGCCACGCAGTCTCGCCAGATAATTCAGCTTCCGCATCAAGTCATCCATGTAAGCATTGATGGTTTCGGCGGCGGCTCGCGATCGCTCTTGTTGTAATAGCTGCGATTGTTTTTCCTGGGTGCGGTTGCTGGAGTAGATCAACATCCCACCTGTTACCAGTAGGCTAGATACCACGAGACAGACCAGTCCCAGGCATAGTTGATTAGCGATCGACCCCTGCCAGGGTTTGCGAGTGGGGCGACGAACGGTGGCAAGGTTTGCCAAGGGATGGTGAGAGGCTGAACTCACGAAACTCTCCTTCTGCAACGCATTGAACTGACAAGCAGACCAACAAACCGTAGTATCGATCAAGCTGAGAGCCTTGATAAAAGCTGCATTGCCCGACGCTGACTTATAGTGAAACGTCAATTTTTCCAGTCAGAATATCGGTTTTGATCTGGTTAACAGTATCTTCTTCCTCTGAGGTTAGTGTGCCCCGAAAGGCTGCCAGATCTTGTACCCCTTCCCGCAAGCCAAATTTGTATTGTTTGCCTTCCCAGCGTCCCTGGCGGACTAAGGTTGCCCCGTGTAGCAATAATTCTGGTACTCGTTGAATGCCGCTGGTGATCACGGTACCCGGAGCCAGGTTATAGCAATCCTTGACCCAGCCGATCGTGTAAATCTGTCGTTCCTTTGCCAGTTGATGAATGGCTGTACTGGTCTGTTCGGCACGTACCAGCAGCACATCACTACCTGCCTGAATTTCGGCTTGTGCCATAATTTTGGCGATCGCTGGATCGGCAGTCTGTCCTAACCAGCGGATGCTGACTTGCATATCGGGTCGCATGGCTTTAGCGCCGCGTTCAAATAAAACAGCCACTTCCCGGGCGGCTGCCGATTCTACACCGCCGATAAACGAGATTTTATGGGTTTTCGATTTGAGTGCTGCGATCGTGCCGGATAAATACCCTAATTCACCATTTCTAAAGGACAAACTGCCAAAATTGAAATTGTTACCAGAATAGGAGTCCAGCACAGCGAACTTAGTGCGAGGAAACTGCTTGGCGATCGCTTCTAAGGCTGGAATATAGTCTCCACTTTGACCTAAAACAAAATCAAACCCCTGTTCCGCATATTGCCGGAAGGTATTCTCCAGTTGGGGTGTGGATTGTCCAGCAGATCCGCTCGTGTAAGCACTTTCAGCAATTAATTGTTTTTCGATCAGTTGCAAGCCTTGGTGGGTGGACTGCCCCCAGCTCTGATCGTTAATTTCCCCCGGCAGAATGGCGGCAACTTTGAAATTACCGGCAACTTGCCGATCCTGTTCGCCACCGATACCGCTACAACTGACCATCGCACCGGTCAGAACTGCCAAAATCAAATATTTCGTGAGAGCTATAGGGTTTGCCATGCCAGCCTTAGGCGAAACAATAATAACGGAGCTGGATGACTTGACTCTAGGTGGATTAAAAAGAACTTACATCAGCAATTTTCGGGAATTTCCGTAGCGGCTAGATGACCCGTATGGGTGTTATCCAGAATAGGAACTGGGTAGGAAGATATTTTTGGGCAGTGCCGCATGGCATCCCTGACGGATATCCACCACCTGAGTCACTGTAAAATCAACTCCGGTAGAAATAATGCTATAAGCCTCATCCGCACTAATCTTTTTCTTGGTTTGAAGAAAATCAATCATTTGTTCGGCACTTTGCCGCATCGCTTTATTCAAATCCTCATTAAACCCGTGGGTAATCCAGTGGGACTCGGTTTCCAGGAGGGGGTTGGTGATTGGAAAGTCTTTGAGAATGAAGATTTGCAAAAAAGCATTGAGTGACGCTTCGATCGCAGTGCCATTCAGTTCCGCATCTCCTTGTGCCATGTGGGGATCCCCGACAAAGAAGTTGGCTCCCTTGTTAAACACGGGATAGTACATGGTAGCTCCCGCCCCAATCCGCCAGTTGTCGATATTGCCACCGAAGGGCCCGGGCGGAATACTGTTGATCCGACCACTTTCTGCCGGAGCCACGCCCATCACACCAAAATGGGGGCGCATGGGAATGGCAACTCTGGCTTTGAACGGTTGACGGGCGGATTGATCGGGTTCAGTAATAAACCCAGGTTTGTTGTAGAGGGGTAGCCCCTTGAAGTCGTAGCCAAAGATGGGTTGTGCCCACCCGGCTAACGAATCCAGTCGGTAAATCGTGACCCGTTCTTTTTTGAAGGTGTTGTATAAGTAGCCCCAGTGGGCGGCGGCATTGCTGCCATAGGGTAAGCGTGGCTGGGTGTTGAGAATCCGTACCATCAAGGTATCGCCCGGTTCTGCGCCTTTAACGGCGATCGGTCCGGTCATGATATGTACCCCAGGGCCGCGATCAGTCAATTTGTCATAAACTTCCCGAACCCCATCGTCCATGAGTAAATCGGGGGCATCCCCAGCATGGTGGGTGAGAGCTTCCACGTAAACAATATCCCCGGATTCGATCGTCAAAATCGGGGGCAACGTTTTATCAAAAAAGCCCCAAAAGCAGGTTTTGGAGGTGGCTTTTAAGGTATGAAAATTACCCGCACTACGGATGGCTTCTCCGATCACAGGCATTTCTTGTTTGGCTGCTTCGCGATCGCGGGAGATACCTTGAGTACAGCTTGTGGTGATTGCCGCTAAGGCTCCGGCGGAGGCGAGAAAGGCACGACGCGATTGGCGGGAGAGGTACTGAGGATGCTCGTCTAAAAACTGCTCACCTGCCTGGGGATCGGCTTCAGATGGGGAGGCAGGATCGGGCGGAGGGGGGCTATGGGAGGAGCAAGGTTCCGAATGATGATGCTCATGGTCTGCCATAGGGATGCTGCGGAATATAGATCATCAATGATGACTGTCCCATACTCACCCAAAATCGAGCGATCGCTGTAACAATTCCACGAAAAATGTTTTCTAAAACAATCTGATAATCATTCTCTGCAAAGCTTCCTTACTACTTGTAACTAAACGTAAAAGCTCACTCAGTTAGCTTGACTAGCTTCATCCTTTATTCCGGGTTCAAGCCGCAGAGTAAGTGTAGAAAAATACACAGTATTTTAGAGTTTTATCCCCGATCGAGGTGGGCTTAATTAGCAGAGCTACTCTAACCAATTATGCCCCCATCCCGGAATATTGCCGCAGTCCTTTTTGCCACAACCAGCGACAGATTAGGAGAAATACAATGCCCCAACCGAGCATCACCAGGATGCCACGCCCAAAATTAACGGGTAAACCCACAATTAAACTGGCAGGGAAATAGATCATGTAGGGAAATGGTGTCCACAACACAATCTCTCGCATTAAGGGAGGAAATTCTTCTAAGGGGGCAACAATTCCAGACAGGAATAAATAGAACAAAAATGAAAACTGTTCTAAGGCACTGGCTCGCTCAGTCCAAAAGGCAAACATAGATAGGGTATATTGCATCAGAAACCGCAGCCCAAACGCTAATATGACGGCGATCGTAAAGCTGATTAAATTACCGAATGTGGGCAGCCAAAAGGCACTGGGATAGAGCCAGAAGAATAGCGCCAGTAAGCCGAAGGCAAAGGGTAGACGGGCAAAGCGTTCCGCAAAGTGAGAGGCGAAATGATGCCAGAACGGATTTAAAGGTTGCAGCAGGCGAAAGGACAATTTACCTTCGACAATTTCCCGTTCAAATTCCCAAATTACCCAAACGACTGTGAATTGTCGCACCATAAACACGGCAATAAAATATCGGGCAAAGTCGATCGCACTTAAGCCGAACTGTCCACTTTGGGCAGCTTGTGTCCAAATCCCCATCAAAATAATTGGCAGTGATCCAGACAGCACCCAAAACAGCAGTTCTGCGCGGTACTCCAGCATGTAAGCGTAATACACCGACAGAATGGTATGGCTAAGACGAAAAATGCGGTTCATGCGAGGGCACTGAGTGAATGGTTAGGAAAATTTGGCGGGAAGTTTGTTCGTCGGTAACTGGGGTCGTCCCTGGCTGGAGCCACTAGCCTGCCAGTCCTGCCTTCAGCACCCGTCCGATCACTTCCTCGATCGGGGGTTCCGTTACCGCCAAATCGATCACCTCCAAATCCGTCAGAATTTTAGCGACGGTACGGGTCAGCGTTTCTTGCGGCACTAAAAAGCGCACCATCTGTCCTTCGATCGCTTCTATATCGGCATATAATGCCAATTTCTCGGCTGGATAGGACTGGGTAAGTTCGACTTTAACCTCGCGGCAGGGGGCAAAGCGATCGACCAACCCTTCCAGGCTACCGTCATAAATTAACTGACCCTGGTGAATCACCAGCACTCGCTGACACAAGGCGGTAATGTCTGCCATGTAATGGCTGGTGAGTAAAACCGTTGCCCCGAACCGCTGGTTATACTCCCGCAAAAATTCGCGGACACTCACCTGCGCGTTGACATCTAACCCCAGCGTTGGCTCATCCAGAAACAACACTTGCGGTTGATGCACCAGGGCAGCGAGCAATTCGGCTTTCATGCGTTCACCCAGCGATAACTTACGCACAGGTTGGGTCAGCTTGCCTTCTAACGCCAGCATTTCTGTCAGTTCACTCACCTGTTGCTGAAATTGTCGATCGGGAATGTTATACACGGCGGCATTAATCCGCAACGAGTCCAGGGCGGGCAAATCCCAAATCAACTGCTGTTTTTGCCCCATCACCAGGGTAATTTTTTTCAGAAATCCGGCTTTGCGCTGAAACGGCGTGTATCCCGCCACATTGACCCGCCCACTGGAGGGATGAATTAACCCCGTCAGCATCTTGAGCGTAGTGGTTTTGCCTGCTCCATTAGCTCCCAGGAACCCCACCACCTCTCCCGGCTCAATCTCAAAGGAAATTGCCTGGACGGCGTTAACGGCTCGATAGGTGCGATGGAAAAAGTGCTGGATAGTGCCCTTCAGTCCCGGCTCTTTCACGGCAACAGGATACACTTTGCTTAAGTTCTCAACCACGATCGCAGACATAGATTTTGGTGGTATCCCTAGAATTTAGCCTGGTTCGATCCTGCCATTTTTTTCTGAAATCAAGTTCTGATCTGAGGGAGATGTTTTGCCGATGTAGCGAAAAGCGTAACCAGCGATCGCTGTCTCCGCCCCAATGACAGAGTAGAAGTATACAGAACTATGAACGACTGCTCTCGTGAGGAGAACTATGAATCACCTTCTACCGAACCCTGAACGCCGCCACGATCGTGCCTTCAAACTATTGGCAGTGGCAGTCGGATGTTTTAGTCTCTTGATCGCATCACCGGGGTTAACAGCACCAAAATTGGCTCCAGATCAAATTGCTCAGATTCGACCAACCCAGGAAAGAATGTTACGAACTATTACCGTCACCGGACGCGGCACTGAAATGGTGGCAACAACCTTGACCCAGGTACGCTTAGGGGTGGAGGCGCAGGGCAAAACTGCCGAAGAGGTACAACAACAGGTGGCTCAGCGATCGACCGCCGTGATCAATCTCCTAAAATCCCGCAATGTCGAGAAATTGGAAACCACTGGCATTAACTTGAGTCCTACCTATCGCTACGACAATGGCACTCAAACCTTAACGGGGTATACGGCTAGCAACATTGTCAGTTTTCGGATTGCCACTAATCAAGCCGGAGCATTGATGGATGAAGCCGTGAAAGCTGGAGCCACCCGGATCGATGGTGTTAGCTTTGTGGCAACGGATGCCGCGATCGCAACGGCTCAAAAAGCGGCATTGCGTGAAGCGACCCAGGAAGCTAGAGCCCAGGCGGAAGCTGTCTTAAGTTCACTGGGGTTTACCGCCCAAGAAATTGTTGGCATTCAGGTGAATGGAGCCTATGCCCCCCCGCCCCGTCCCCTGCCGATGGCAGAGATGGCTAAGCAGGATTTTGCCTCTACTCCGGTAATTGGGGGTGAACAGCAGGTCGATGCCTCGGTAACGCTACAGATTAGTTACTAAAACTCTTCCTGATAAACGTCGCTGCCGGACATACTGGCATCACTATCCCGCTTTGATCCTAATAGTTCCATCCGTTCTACCCGGATCACTGGCTTCGAGCGATTGGCTCCCGTGTTCCGATCGCGCCAGTATTCAAACTTCAGTGATCCGGACACTCCAATCAAACTGCCTTTACGAACATAATTGGCAGCAACCTCAGCCGTGCGCCCCCACAGTTCTAAATTGAACCAATCCGGCTGCTCTTGATTGCGGCTAAATCGATTGACCGCTAGAGTCAAGGTACATACAACACTGCCAGACTCGAAATACTTCACATCGGGTTCTCCGCCGACGCGACCCACCAACGTAACAGAATTCAGGCTCATAATCCTTCCACAAAAACACTAAGATAGGGATATGCTGACGACGCTAACCCAAAAATTGAACTCAATTCTAAAGGAGTTCTAGTTGAATAGACTGGTACAAGTGTACCCTGAAGGCTGGGGACTGGCAACGAATGATCTGTTAGCTGCTTTTATCAAATTAGTCAAGTTTGATAATAAACTTCTAACAATTAAATGGGGTGTCCTGATGTTAGTTTTGCGGTGGTGAATGCTGGTGATAGCTTGATTCAATTCACCTCAGTGGTATCACTGCGATCGTCTACTTGGTCTATCTGGTCAGGGTTTTGGCGGTTGTCGCCAACAAAATTGGGTCATGTCTGTGGCAGAAAACCTGGATCACAGAAAATGGATAACAAGCTAGACTCATGATCGAAAACGTAATAAAATCCAAGCTTGATTCCATTCACGGTTACGCACTGTTCGTTATTACTTTGAGGCATAGGGGCTAGTGGGTCTTTTTAGTCGATTCTCTCTTTCACGGGACATGGGTATTGACCTGGGCACGGCAAACACACTAGTTTTCGTGTCTGGGAAAGGTATTGTGCTTCAGGAGCCTTCGGTAGTCGCGATCGACCAGGATGAAAAAGTGCCCCTGGCAGTCGGAGAAGATGCCAAACGCATGTTAGGTCGGACTCCCGGTAATGTCGTAGCACTGCGACCGTTGCGGGATGGGGTAATCGCCGACTTTGATACCGCTGAAATGATGCTGAAGCACTTCATTGCTCGGGTGAATGAAGGCAAAACGCTGGTAGCCCCCCGGATTGTGATTGGGATTCCGAGCGGGGTAACTGGGGTAGAACGACGGGCGGTGATGGATGCGGCGGCTCAAGCAGGGGCTCGGGATGTCTATCTGATTGATGAGCCGGTGGCGGCTGCGATCGGGGCGGGTCTACCCGTGGCTGAACCCACAGGCAACATGATCATTGATATTGGGGGTGGAACCACGGAAGTGGCTGTCCTGAGTTTGCAAGGTACCGTATTGAGCGAATCGGTTCGGGTAGCGGGAGACGAACTGAGCGAATCGATTTCGCAATACATGAAGAAAGTGCATAACCTGGTGATTGGGGAACGTACCGCCGAAGAAATTAAGATTATGATCGGTTCCGCCTATCCGATCGACGACGATGCTCAGATGGAAGTACGGGGTCTGCACTTGTTGTCTGGGTTGCCCCGTACCGTCTCAGTCAAGAGTGCCGAAATCCGTGAAAGTATGGCAGAACCGCTAGCCGTGATTGTGGATGCCGTGAAACGTACCCTGGAACGGACTCCTCCCGAACTGGCAGCAGATATTATCGATCGCGGTATTATGCTGGCAGGGGGTGGGGCACTGCTGAAAGGACTGGATACCCTGATCAGCCATGAAACGGGTATTGTCGTGCATGTGGCGGCTGATCCTCTCAGTTGTGTGGTTTTAGGCACAGGTCGTGTTCTCGAAAACTTCAAGCAAATGGAGCGGGTCTTCAGCGGCCGTTCTCGCCATTTCTAGCCCCCATTTCAGGAGCGATCGCTCCGATCGACAGTTCTTGTTGAGGATCATTAATCACGGTTGATGGCAACCTGATTCGCTGAAGATCGCTCAATTGCCACCTTGCTTGTCTCCAAACCCAGCTACCCTTCTCTTTGAATGTATACACTGCGTCGCTGGTGGGATCGACACCGACTACAGATTGTTTTGGTCAGTCTGGCTCTGGGGGGCGCTTTGCTCCTGCGACAGACCCAAGGCGCTGTTCTATTTGAGGTCTATCAGCTTTTTACTCGCCCGTTTCAAGCCAATCCTGAGAAGCAAACCTTGTTGCTCAACGCCCAGATGGCTGAGTTGCAGCAACGGCTGACGGAAATGGAAAGTCAAAATCAACGACTGAAGGAGCTTTTGGGCTATGTGTCTAAAAACTCCAAATCGGGTGTGGCGGCACCTGTCGTTGGTCGGAGTGCGGATCACTGGTGGCAACACATGATTTTGGGTCGTGGTAGCCAGGATGGGGTGAAGGTGGGCTATATCGTGACGGCTCCGGGGGGGGTGGTAGGGCGTGTAGTCAGTGTTACACCCAATACGAGCCGAGTCTTGCTCTTAAGTGACCCATCCAGTCAGGCGGGGGTGACCGTCAGCCGCAGCCGCTATATGGGCTATATCCGGGGAAAATCTTCTAACCGCGCGGTGATGGAGTTTTTTGATAAAGTGCCTGATGTGCGCCGGGGCGATGTGGTGACCACGTCGGCATTGAGTCAGCTATTTCCGGCGGGCTTGCCGATCGGGCGGATTGAGTCGGTTGATTTGAGTAAAAGTCCCGCCCCAGAAGCGGTTGTAGAATTGTCTACGCCGATGAGTTCTTTGGAGTGGGTGGTAATTTATCCCCATACCCAGTCTTTACCGACTCCCGATGATTCCTCTTCTGAGCCGTGATGTTCAAGCGTAATTTTTTTAGTGTGTTGCGGGATGATCCGACGAAACGGCTACTCCTGAATGGTGCGGTGACAGTAGGCTCAGTGTTACTGTGTTTATTGATCTTGCCGACGCGATTACCGGGAATGGAACTGGCAGGGATCGCCCCTAACTGGTTGCTGATTTGGGTCGTGACCTGGAGTGTCAAGCGCACCGTGTTTCAGGGAGCGATCGCCGGGTTAGTGTTGGGGTTGATTCAAGATGGCATGACTGCCCATGCACCGACCCATATTTTTAGCTTGATGCTGGTGGGGATTCTCACGGCTCGGCTGCGCAAAGAACGTTACTTACAAGAAGATTTTATTTCAGTGGCATTGATCGCGTTTGGCATGGCGGTGCTGGCTGAAACGGTGACGGCGATCCAGTACAGTATTCGCGGCGATCGCTCATTGATTGATATTTGGACGTACCATCAGTTAATTGCTCTCAGTTCCGCCATTCTCAGTAGCCTGTGGGCACCGATTGTCTACTTCCCCCTAAATCGCTGGTGGCAGCGGATCAATGCATTAGAACAGTAGCTCTGCCAGCCTCGCTTTTCCCACTGCTCCCTCTCTCCCTCATAAGTTCCTCACAATTTTAAGTTAGTAACTTGATCAAGGCGTTTCAGGACTTGCACCGGGAGGGAGCATTGTCTTCATCAACTACTTCATATAGTGTCCCGATCGAAGCTTGTCTGAGTCCGGTATATGGACCGGTGGAATCATGGCGGTTTGGGCGATCGCTGGGGATTGATCCAATCGGGTTTACGTCTACCTGTCCGTTTGACTGCGTATACTGCCAGTTAGGTGGCATTGATCAAAAGTCCTGTGACCGTCAGATTTTTGTATCCACCGCTCGAATTTTGTGGGATCTCCAGTTTCATGCGCCCTGGCATCATGTGGATGTAGTCACCCTGAGTGGCAGTGGTGAACCGACTCTGGCGCTTAACCTGGGGACAATTTTGTCGGCGATTAAGGCATTAATTAGCAAGCCGGTGATTGTGCTAACGAATGGCACATTGCTGCATGATCCGGATGTGCGAGCGGAATTGGCGATCGCGGATCAAGTGGTGGTTAAAGTGGATGCGATTTCAGCGGAACAATTTCGCTGGGTGAATCGCCCGCTACCAGAGATGGATTTATTAGAACTGTGGCTAGGGATTGAGGAGTTTCGCCATCAGTATCAGGGGTATCTCGCGATTCAAACGATGATGCTGTCTGCCTGGAGTGACTATAACCAGAGTGAATATATTCGGTTGATGCGGGAATTAGCTCCGAATGAAATTCAACTGAATACTCCCACCCGTCCCCGACCTCTAGGGCATCAAGTCGATGCCCGTAGCAATCAGGTAACGGAATTCTGCTACCCGGTGCAGTCATTTCAGCCAGTCAGTACACAAGTGTTACGGGAATTCGGCGATCGCATTTATCAAGAAACCCAAATTCCTGTGCGTTGGGCGATTAATAGTTAAAGGAGTGCTATCCATGTCAACCCCTAAAGTGAATCCTTATCTGTCCCTCTTAGAGATTCCCCCGGGCTACCTGAATATTATGGGCTATGTGGATGAGTCGGAAGTGAATGGGCCCGGTTGTCGAGCGGTGATTTGGGTACAGGGCTGTTTGCGGGAATGTACCGGGTGCTTTAATCCGGAGTCCTGGTCGTTTGAGATTAAGGAACTGGTGGCAGTGGATACCCTCGTCGATCGCATTCTGGAGAATTCTCGCAATGAGGGAGTCACCTTTTCGGGGGGGGAACCGTTTTGGCAGGCTCCTGCCTTAGCCAGTTTAGCCCGCAAAGTCAAAGCAGCAGGCTTAAACGTTATGTCGTTTACGGGATTTACGTTAGAACAATTGCAAGGTGACTATGCCCCCGCCGGAGCCCAAGACTTACTCGACCAACTCGATATTTTGATTGATGGGGCGTATGTGGAAGCGCTTGCCGTCAACTCACCCGATTCCCCAGTGTCATCAACGAACCAACGAGTGCATGTGTTTAATCCAGCGTTTCAGGATAACATTACCTGGGCAAGTGATCAGGTAGAAATTCATATCCTTAAGGATGGCAGCCGCATTATTACGGGGTACCGGGGACAGTTGCCCGAGGGTGAATTAGAGCGATCGCTTTAAGGACGGGGATGAAAACGAGGATGTAACAGGCGATCGACGGGTTGACCGGCTTGCAAATGTTGAGTGACGATCGCTGAAACATCCTCAGGCTGGACGCGGCAGTACCAGATTTCATCGGGTAATACACGCACCGTGGGCCCCATATTGCATTGTCCCTGACAACCACTGGCAACCACGGTCACCTCAGGAATTGCCTGTAACTGGAATGCTGCCAGCACTTGCTCTGAACCGTTGTTACGGCAGTTAATGTACTGGCAGACGATCACCTGGCGATCGGGATTCACAAGTGATCCTACCGCCCGAATCCTTTACCCCGGTGTTCGGCTGGCAGGGTGAGACAGTGTTCCAGTTGTTCCCGCAGTTTGCTGTGGTCTAAATCCTGACCAATCAGGACTAACTGGTTTTTGGGAGTATCTTTCCACTCGGTATCATCCAGGGAAAACCGCTTGCCGCTGAGGTGAAAGATATGGCGCTTGGGACTTTCTTTGAACCAGAGGATACCCTTTGCCCGAAAGACATTGACCGGCAGTTGGTGATCGAGAAAATGCTGGAATCTCTTAATATCAAAGGGTTTATCGCTCTGGAAGGAAATTGAGGTAAAACCATCATTTTCCAGGTGATTGGAGTGGTGGTGATGGTGGTGATCATGATGGTGGTGGTCATGGTCATGATCGTGAACACACTGCCCATGATCATGATCGCAGGCGAAATGATCATCATGCTCGTGATGGTCATGATCGTGGTGATGGTGATGATCATGATCATCCGCTTCGGCCTCAGTATCAAAATACTGATCTGACTCAAATAGCCCTACACTCAGGAGCATCCCCAAGGGCACTTGCCCTTTCACGGTGCGGAGAATTCTAGCGCCTTCTTTCATATCCCGGATGCGGACTTCCAGCGAATCCAGGACAGCCTCATCAACCAGATCGGCTTTATTCAGCAGAATGATATCTCCGTAGGTAATCTGGCTCAATGCTGCCTGACTGTTGAATAAATCCAGACTAAAGTTTTCGGCATCGACTACGGTAATAATCGAGTCTAGCCGGGTCATATCCCGTAATTCTGTGCCCAAAAATGTCAAGGCGACAGGTAGTGGATCGGCAAGTCCTGTGGTTTCGACCACCAGATAATCTACGGCATCCTTACGCTCCAGAACTTTATAGACAGCATTGACCAGATCATTATTGATCGTGCAGCAAATACAGCCATTACTGAGTTCCACCATGTCGTCTTCGGTGGTGATAATTAACTCATTATCGATGCCAATTTCGCCAAATTCGTTGACTAAAACAGCGGTCTTGACTCCCTGCTGATTGGTCAGAATATGGTTAAGCAGAGTAGTTTTGCCGCTCCCTAAAAAGCCTGTAATGATAGTGACAGGTAAGCCAACCTTGGGAGCTTCCATTGTGGAAGAATCGACTGCTGCTGACTGCATAGCGCGGTTGTCCGAAACGTCAGAGAATATGAGTTGGGAGGGAGTACGATCGCCCCATGAGGGGATATACCTCCTGCATACCCCTACCTTACCATTGCCAATCTGTACTTGGTGCTCCGAATTGTATGACCCTGACTATTTACAACACACTCACCCGCGACAAGAAACCGTTTGAACCGATCGCCGCCGGAACCGTCCGGATGTATTGCTGCGGGGTGACGGTGTACGACTATTGCCATTTGGGTCATGCCCGCTCTTATATCGTTTGGGATACGGTGCGACGTTACCTACAATGGCGCGGCTATCAAGTGCAGTACGTCCAGAACTTTACGGATATTGATGACAAGATTATTCGGCGATCGCAGGAAGAAAATCTGCCCTGGCAGGAGATCACCCGCAAATACATCGAAGCGTATCAGGAAGACATGGGGCGGCTGAATATTTTGCCTGCCGATGCCTATCCCAAAGCTACTGATGTGATTCCCCAAATGATCGAGTTGATTAAAACCTTGATCGATCGCGGCTATGCCTATGCCGTTGCTGGGGATGTTTATTATGCGGTAGAGCGCTTCCCGGACTACGGTAAGTTATCGGGACGGAAGCTAGAGCAAATGGAAGCGGGAGCCAGTGAACGGCTAGAGTCTGAGGCGGTCGCCAAGAAACGCCATCCGTTAGATTTTGCCTTGTGGAAAGCGGCAAAACCCGGTGAACCGGAATGGGATTCGCCCTGGGGTAAAGGTCGTCCGGGCTGGCATATTGAATGCTCGGCAATGGTACGGGAGTGGTTAGGCGATCGCATTGATATTCATTGTGGGGGTGAGGATCTGGTCTTCCCCCATCATGAAAATGAGATTGCTCAATCCGAAGCGGCATTATCCCAACCCTTAGCGAACGTCTGGATGCATAACGGGTTTGTGAAAATTCGCGGCGATAAAATGTCCAAGTCCCTGAAGAATTTCACCACAATTCGCTCATTACTGGAAACCACCGATCCGATGGTGGTGCGGTTGTTTGTCCTGCAAGCCCACTATCGGAGTCCGATCGACTTTACGGAGGAGGCAATTTCGGCGGCGGAAAATGGCTGGAATACGCTGAAGGAAGCTCTGAAATATCGGGTGAACTTTGAACAGTTGCCCGGTTGGTCTGATCTAGATACTCTTGATCAAACAAGTGTTGATCGGTTTAATACCGCGATGGATGATGACTTCAATACTCCCATTGCCATTGCAGTGTTGTTTGAATTAGCCAAGGATTTACGCCGGACAGGCAATGTATTGGTGCATACCGGGCAGTCTGACCTACCCGTTGAACACCTTCAACCAAAATGGCAAACACTCCTGTGTCTTGGTCAGGTACTGGGTCTGGAGGTCAGTAGCGTGTCGGATCCGGAATTGACAGAGGTTAGCAGTGATAGCAGTGTCGCGACTGGTCTGAGTGAAGCCGAGATTGAGGCGTTGATTCAACAACGGCAAGCCGCCCGGAAAGCCAAGAATTTTGCGGAAGGCGATCGCATTCGTAACGAACTGCAAGCCCAGGGAATTACCTTAATCGACCAACCGGGAGGTGAGACTCGTTGGCATCGCCATTAGGGTAGAGCGATAGGGGCTAAAATCTTTCTAGCCCTTCCCCGTTGCCGCTTACTTTTTCTATTTATGTCCGAACAGCGCATTACAATTTCTCTCTCTACCATTGTTAGCGCCCTACTGGCGGTAGTGCTGCTGGTGATGCTCTGGCAACTCCGGGAACTCGTCATTGTGGTGATGGTTTCTGTGGTACTTGCCTCCTCGATCGCCCCGATCGTCGATTGGGCGGAAAACCTTCGCATTCCTCGCTGGCTTGCCGTAGTGACGATTTATCTGGTGTCGATCGGGGGGTTTGTCGGCTTAGGGTTGCTGATTGGGCCCACGGTGGTGCAGCAAACCCAACGCTTGATCAGTAGCCTACCTGCCTATTCCGAAAGTCTGTACCTTTGGCTTCAAGATGTCACCAGTCAGGTGAATACCAGTCAGCCTGATTTATTAGCCAAAATTCTCAATCCCCAGGATTTAACTAACTGGGCAATTCGTTCCAGTCGGCAGGTGGTACTGCGATCGTATGACTTGACCCGAGGAGTCGTTTGGGTGGTCTTTAGCGGCATTCTGGTGTTGCTATTGTCTGCCTACATGGTGACCAGCAGCAAAGTCCTGATCGCCCAACTGGTCGAGCTATTTCCCTATCCCTGGAACGAACGGTTGCTAGAACAGGTGAAGCCCGTGAGCGAACGGATGGGCGGCTTTATCGCCGGACGCGTGATTGTTTCCCTGATCCTAGGGGTGGTAATTACGGTTGGGCTAAAGTTTTTGGGGCTATCAGAGTTTGCCCTGGCACTGGGGGTAATTGCGGGATTTGCCAATTTGGTGCCGTTGGTTGGTCCTGTTGTTGGGGCGATTCCTGCCTTAATTGTGGGGCTAGCTACCGGAGGATTGACCTGGTTATGGGTGCTACTGCTGTTTGTGATTGTGCAAAACCTGGAGGGTAATATTCTCACCCCCCTGGTGATTGGGTCATCAGTTAAGCTGCATCCGCTTTATGTATTTTTAGCCGTGTTGGGTGGCACTCAAGTATTAGGGGTGTTGGGAGCATTGATTGTGCCGCCCTGGATTGCTGGAGCGGGGGTGTTACTAGATAACCTGTATCTACGTCCAAAGCAACTGGCAGAGGCAAGCGTCATTTCTAACCATGCTCCGACTGCCTCCGAGTCCTATGGCGATACCTCTCCACCGGCTAATCCCATCCTGAAGGGAGCGGCTGACAGTGGAAGGAGATATCCTGAGGATCTGTAACCATTCTGAGGGATAGCCTGTTCCCTCGATCGCGCTAACGCTTGCCTGGTCTAGAAGCCCCCAATCTCGATCGGGAAGACCCACTGCCGATAGGTATCGTCGCGGTTTTCGGTAATCGCCGTCAGTTTGGTTTGTAAGGTTTGGGTAATGGGGCGATCGTCTGGCAGGACGTAATTTTCAATCCGTTTTACCGGAGCAATTCTGGCGGCAGTGCCACAGAGAAACACTTCATCGGCAATCAGGAGTTCCGAGTGATCGACGGGACGCTCCTGAATGGGGATACCGAATTCGCGGGCGATCGTCAGCACACTATCCCGGGTAATTCCCTCTAAAATGTCCTGCTCAAATCCCGGTGTAATTAAATTACCATTGCGAACAATAAAGATATTCATCCCCGAGGCTTCGCTGACTTTGCCCTGAGAATTCATCATGATGGCTTCATCAAAGCCGGAGGCGACGGCTTCGGTTTTAGCGAGGGATGAGGTGATGTAAGCGGCACTGATTTTGCCCCGCAACGGAAAACTCCGATCTTCCTGGCGATACCAGGAGCTAATCCGGCAGGATACGCCACCGGGGGGCAGGTAATCCGCCATTTCTAGCCCGTAAATCAAAAAATCTTTTTCAATGTTATGCAAACGGGGAGAGATGCCTAAACCAGAACTGTATACCAACGGACGAATGTAAAACGAGGTGCTGGGTTTGTTCTTTTGCACAAAGTCAACAATCAGATCTTGAATTTGACTGGCAGGTAACTCGTATTGCAACAATTTGGCACTGGCACTTAACCGTTGACAGTGGCGATCAAGGCGAAACAGTAACACTCGTTGGGGATTTTCGGGGTCAGGAATGCCGCGCAACCCACCAAACGCTGCCGTACCGTAGTGTAGAGCATGGGTAGCGACAGAAACTTTAGCCTCTGTAAAGGGCAGAAATTGGTTTTGCAGGTAGGCGATCGGCAGAAAATTTTCCATAGGACAAAAAGGAACTGAAACCAGTAAGCGGTAGGAGGAACGATGCGATCGGGGTGAGAACAGGGCTGAAGATATTAGCCTAATTACCCCGTAATCCTCCAGATTACCACCAATACTGGCTCAATCCCGTGGTCAAATCCAGGCTTTTGCCAGGAGTTAAGGGGTGACAGAACTTGTTCCTTCGCTGCCTTCAGGGGTAGCCCCAGGAATCGGAGTAGTTGTCTCAGACTGAGCCTGCCGCCGTTTGCGGAGTTCTGCCTGTTGTTGCTTACGAAACTCGGTCATGGCGGAATCCAGGTTTTCGCCCTGGTCGGCACTAAACTCGTCAATGCTGCGACCACCCCCCTGCATGGCACGATGGATAAAATCCATCACTCCACTTTGTCCCCCTCGACTGCTAAAGGGGTCAGAGGATTTATCAGGGTTTTGGAAGTCCTGAAGCGGTTGGGGGGTGTTTGGATTTGCCATGACCGGAGAGAGTATGCCCAGGCTGACTCCCATCCCTGCTAGCAGACCGATCGCCAGTAGGGTCGATCGACGGATATCGGTTGATGTGGTTAATTTCATGGTCATCTCAGGTCAACTCCTCCAACCCAACGGTAGGTTCATTATCAATTTAGCGTGTTCTTTAGCCCAGACGAATGCACTCCTGATTTGCTCCCGTAATTAAGCAAACGCTTGGCGTAGCCGAGGTTGGATGCTGAGCAGCGCTACTCCAGCAAATCCCAGTAGCACGAGGAGCGCACTGCCTAAACTGACGGATCCCCAAGGAGCTTGCATGACGATGCTACTGAATGACCAATCGGGATGCAGGTAGACATACCGAATTGGCTCGATCGCATAACTGAGCGGATTCAACGTTGCCACCCATTGCAACCAGGTGGGCATAAAGGAGAGCGGTACTAAAGCGGTGCTGGCAAACAGCAGGGGTAAATTGGTGACAAAAATCACGGCAATCAGTTCAATATGTCCAGCCAGGGAAAATGCCAGCCCTAAACTGAGAGCCGTCACTGCGACCACAAGGAGTAGGACGATCGCGCCCACCAGTAGCAATCCCGGTAAGTTGGGTAATCCGGAACCCAGGGCGGCACCCATCGCAATGATGGCTGTAGTTTGGATCAGGCTCATGACGGTGATGAAAATGGCGGAAGCTAAGACGATCGAATACCGAGAAGTTAGGGGGGCGACTAATAACCGATTCAAAAAGCCAAACTCGCGATCGAACATCACTGGCAGTCCAGCATTCAACGCCCCACCAAAGGCAGTAAAGACGATCACCCCAGCCCCAAGAAACTGCCCATAGCGAATATCAGAGCCAAACAAGTCTTGCGGGGCATTCTGGAACAGGGCACCAAATAAAATCAACCACATTAAGGGTTGAATGATCCCGGCAATCAGGGTAGAAGGACGACGTTGCAATTGAATAAACAGCCGTTTCGTTAGGGCGCTAGTTTCCTGCCAAAACTCACTTAATGGGCTGGCTGGCGCTAACGTGGCATCGGCGATCGTGGGATTTAGCTTGGATGGCGTAACTGTAGTACTCATCGCGTTACCTCATACTCTTTTTCCGCTCGGCTTTTTCGTCCCGGCTCCCGGCTGCCGCAATTTCAGCATCTAACAGGGTACGACCCGTAGCCGCTAAATAAACATCATCCAGACTGGGTCGGGATTGGGCAATGCCAAAGGTGGGTAATCCCGCCGCTTGAAGCGCTTGTTGTACTGTCATCAGGGCATCGCTCTGGGGCTGCACGACTAGATTGAGGGAGTTGCCCTGGGCATGGTTAATGATCACTTCCTGAACCGTTGGCAGGGATTCTAACAACTGCTTGGCTCGTTCAGCTTCGTCCAGGGGCGAGAATTCGCGAATCCGTAGGGTGATACGATCGCCTCCCACCTGATCCTTGAGTTCGGATGGAGTGCCCGCCGCAATCACTACGCCTTGATCGATAATCGCAACTCGGTCTGCCAGGGCATCGACTTCTTCCAAATAGTGGCTAGTCAATAAAACCGTTGTGCCCTCATCCCGGATTTGGCGCAGAAAGTTCCAAACGGCGACCCGACTCTCGATATCCAAGCCAACGGTGGGTTCATCCAGTACCAGCACATCCGGTTGGTGAAGCAATCCAGCCGCTAAGTCCAAGCGTTTACGAATCCCCCCAGAGTACGTGCCACTTTTTTTATCAATATAATCCTCTAACCCCAATCGCTGGATCACCAAATCAATGCGGACTTGAGCGATCGCTTTAGGCAGATGGTATAGAGCCGCTTGCAGTTGTAGCAGTTCGCGTCCGGTCAACACCTTATCGATCGCGACTTCTTGCGCCACATAGCCCAAATGCTGCCGCGCCGATCGGGGATTGTTCAGCACTGAAATTCCGGATACTTCAATTTTTCCCGTGTCGGGTTCTGTCAAGGTACACAGACACCGCAGCGTTGTAGTTTTGCCAGCGCCATTTGGACCCAGTAACCCAAAGATTTCGCCCGGTTCGATCTGTAACGAGACATCTTTGACCGCTTCAACGCTGCCATACCGCTTTTGCAACTTTTCGATCGTCACTGCGGGAGCCATACTTACCCCACCTGATGATACAAATCTCAATCTTTATTCTAGTCTGCCGGGAGGCTTGTCAAGGTTCGATGATCGATGACGATGGCGATAGAAAAGGGCAATCTCTCGCGATCGCCCTTGGGTAAAGGTATTAAGTCCTCAAAAAAGCTGCTAAGCCTGAGTTGGTAGCACAGCACTAATGAGTAGTTGCATATTACTGGCGACCACATCGGTCAGTTGATGTGTCCAGGGGAGGCTGTCTAAGCCCATGCCTGCACAGAGCAGCATCATGTACAGGATCGAGTATTTAAACAACGATCGTGCCACTTGCAAATCTGATGGGGCTTGCATCAGTTGCCACGCTTTTTTGACGAAAATCCCACCGAGGAGTAGCGCAATGCCACAGTAAACTGCCCCCATCACATGCAAGGGATAGACCAGTAATAACGTGACTGGGATCAGAGCCAGGGTGTAGTAGAAAATTTGGCGGGAGGTGGGTTCATCCCCGACGACCACCGGCAACATCGGCACACCGACTTTGGCATAATCTTCCCGAATCATTACCGCCAGTGCCCAGAAATGGGGCGGAGTCCAGAGAAAGATGATGGCGAATAAGACCCAGGCTGCCCAACTGAGTTCTCCAGTTACCGCCGCCCAACCGACTAAGGGCGGAATGGCTCCTGCGGCTCCCCCAATCACAATATTTTGAGTGCTGTGCCGTTTCAGCCAGTGAGTATAAATCAGCACGTAAAATACGATGCCTGACATGGCGAGGCAGGCACTTAGGAGGTTAGCGAAGACGGTGAGTAAGGTAAACGAAATGGTCGCCAGACCGATCGCAAAGAGGAGGGCATCGCGGGGCTGGACTCGTCCGGAGGGTAACGGACGATGACGAGTCCGCTCCATGATGTAATCGATATCGCGATCGTACAAACAATTAATTGTGTTCGCTGATCCAGCCGCAAAGGCACCACTGATCAACGTAATGAGCAGTAACACGGGATCAACCTGTCCTGCCGCCGCTACCCACATGCCGCCTGCGGTAGTAATTAACAGCAGCAAAATAATCCGAGGTTTGGTGAGTTGGTAATAACTCTGGATGACTTGCAGCAGGTTTTCGTGGTGCCGGGGGCTGACAGTCAGGGTTGTTTCTTGCATTCAGTTTTCCTCCCAAAAAGACGCACCGCAGAACTGGAGAACCACGATCGCAGGTGCGCCGTTCACATCTATAAAAACCGATCCGGATCGGAGCAAATTCACGAGTGAGCCAGGGTGTGAGGAACAGACCAAAGATTGAACTAAGGTTAGGCAGGCTGGCCATCGGTAGTGTTAGTTAAAGGGGGTGTCGCTGGCGCGGGGGAAGCGATCGCCGAGGGTTCGCTAGATTCCAGTACCCGATCGCGCCAAGCCAGGACAGTGAAGATGACCAGGCTCCCTAGCAACATGGCACCAACCGCCTGGTGAGCCACAGTTAAGGGTTCAACCTGTAACCGTAGTTTAAAGGTGGCTACTCCGAGCAAAATTTGGACACCGACCAGGCTACCCGCGATCGTTGCCCAACGTCGTAAAGTCGGATGGAGGGCGGGAGTGCGCCATGCCCAGACTACTAAGCCAAGGGTTGCCAGAGTGGCAGGAACGACTCCAGCAATATGGCTGTTCATCACCAGGCAAAGTTTGGCTGTGCCGAGACACTGGTGTAGTGCCCATTGGGATGCTACTAACCCCCCTAGCAAGCTTTGAGCGTACACCAGGAGTGCGGCGATCAAACCAATCCAGGGTAACTTGCCGGATGTGCCGACCCCTTGATAGGGCAAGAGGGCGATGCCGATCGTCAGCAGTGTGACGAAAAACAACAAGCCTGTACCCAGGTGAGCGGTGACAATATCAAACCGCAGCAGTTGGGTGACGGTGAGCCCACCGAGAATGCCCTGGAAAACGACCAATCCCAGAGCGAAGGTAGCTGCCCAGGGGAGCCAATGGGGTAAAGTGCGCCGATACCACCAGGAAAGGGTGGTCAGGCCGATCGCAAACAGTCCCATCGACGACGCAATCAATCGATGAAACCATTCCAAAAAGACTTGGAGGTTCATTTGCTGGCGGGGGATCAACTCCCCATAGCAGAGCGGCCAGTCGGGGCAGGCCAGTCCGGCGTTCATCACCCGGGTTGCACTTCCTAATGCCATTAAAAATAAGGTTGCTGCCGCCATTCCCAATACCAGGCGACGAATCCACACCTGCGGACGAGACAATGGCTCAGTAGTGGATGGGTAAGGGGCAAAATCGATCATGTGTAGTAACCTGCTGTACAAAAAATCAATTTTTCTTAACTAATACCCTAGTATTGACTCAAGCCCAATTCAGACGCTCCTTCCTCAATTTAGCGAAACAATCACGGTAGTTAGCTATTACTTTAATGACCCTGTTGCCGAATGCAAGAACCTTTAGGGATTTCTTTGGAATGCGTACCGAACTCTATCTAAAGGGAGAGGCAAGTAGCCATGTTTACATTTTGGGATTTCACTTGACAAAAGTTAAATTAACTCTTGCTATTCTGTCAGAGAAAAAATTTTTAGATGTGACTTGTGACACATTCTGATTCGATTTCAGATGCGCTAACCTATCAGGCAGTAGCCTCTTCAATGCCCTTGAGAAGTTCCGAAGAAAGATTAAGAAAATTACTCGGAGTATGTTGTCTTTTAAACTCCTGTTCTACCGTGTAGCTGGTATACCTGAGTAGACTCCTGGCTGTTCTACCGGATTGAGGTGACTGTGGTGGCATGAAGAACATCGATCGCTTGGCTGTTTATCTATCCTTGTTTCTGGCGTATGGTCGATCAAGGAGTAGGTCAATTTAATCGATGGAAAATTCTTAAGAAATTCTTCAGATTGAAGGAAGTTTTGCAGATATTGGAACACGTTCTAGGCGGAGATAAATTGTGAACATTCCAAGTTCAATTATCACGATGCTGGCAGGGATTGCGTTGACCCTGGTTAGCCTCTGGTATGGTCAGAATCACGGGCTATTACCCGTTCAGGCCTCCGAAGAAGCTCCTCTGGTGGATGGCTTGTTTAACACCATGCTCACCATTGGCACTGGGCTGTTTCTGCTGGTGCAGGGAACACTACTGGTTGCCATTTTTCGCTTTCGCCGCAAACCTGGAGACGATACCGATGGGCCCCCAGTGGAAGGCAATATTCCCCTGGAAATTCTCTGGACTTCCATCCCAGCCGTGATTGTGTTGGGGTTAGCGGTTTACAGCTTTGAGGTCTACAACCTGATGGGGGGGCTGAACCTGGATCCAACGGATCACTCGGTTGCCCACGGTCATCGCATTGAGCAAGTGGCGATGGCTGACATGCAATCTATGCCGGGAGCCGCGATCGCGGCAACCTTACCCGATGGCAGCATTCAATTACCGAAAGCCGGGGTAGGGAAAACGATGGAAAATCCCCAATCCGGTAAATCTGAACTGGTGGTGGATGTTGCCGGATTGCAGTATGCCTGGATTTTCACCTATCCCGATAGTGGTGTGACATCCGGAGAACTGCATGTCCCTGTCGGACAACCTGTTCGTCTCAACATTAAAGCGAATGATGTGCTACATGCCTTCTGGGTGCCGGAATATCGGTTGAAGCAAGATGCGATCCCCAGCCGCGTCAGTGAATTGCACTTCATCCCCAGCAAAGTGGGTGAATATCCCGTGATTTGTGCCGAGTTGTGTGGGCCCTATCACGGGGCGATGAAAACAAAAGTCATTGCTCAAACTCCAGAGGAATTTACGGCTTGGATTGACAGCCAAAAAGTTGCCAGTAGTGCAGGGCTGGAGCAAGCGATCGCGCTCAACATGACTCCGGCTAAAGAGCAGACCCCGGATCAGTTTCTGGCTCCCTATGTCCGCGATCTGGGTGTTTTGCCCCAAACCCTAGAGCCGCTTCATCCTGCCGTTGCCCACTCTCATACGGATAATCGTTTATGACCCAAGCTATCCAAGAGCCAGTTGGTGCTGTTGCCCACCATCCCGACCCGGAGGGCAATAACTGGCGCAAATACTTTACCTTCAACACGGATCATAAGGTGATTGGGATTCAATACCTGGTCACAACGTTTTTGTTTTACTTAATTGGTGGGGCGTTAGCGACGGCGGTGCGAACGGAACTTGCCACCCCAGAAGTCGATTTTGTTAGCCGGGAAGTTTACAACAGTTTATTCACCGTTCATGCCACGGTGATGATCTTTCTGTGGATTGTGCCTGCCGGAACCGGAGCCTTTGCCAACTTTCTGATTCCCCTGCTGATTGGGGCAAAGGATATGGCATTTCCCCGGTTAAATGCTCTGGCATTCTGGATGATTGTGCCGGGGGGCATTTTGCTGCTAGCGAGTTTCTTTGTCGGGGCTCCGGCGGCAGGTTGGACATCCTATCCCCCGTTGAGTTTGGTGGTCAATAAAGCTGGGGAAGCCATCTGGATTCTCAGTGTCCTGATCCTGGGAACCTCCTCAATTATGGGGGCGGTTAACTTCCTGACCACTATTCTGCTAATGCGCGTTCCCGGCATGACCTTGAACCGGATGCCGTTGTTCTGCTGGGCGATGTTGGCGACTTCAGCATTGGTGCTGTTATCGACTCCAGTGTTAGCCGGAGCCTTGATTCTGCTGGCATTTGATTTGATCGTGGGCACATCATTCTTCAATCCCACGGGGGGCGGTGATCCGATCGTCTACCAGCACATGTTCTGGTTTTACTCGCACCCGGCTGTTTACATCATGATCCTGCCGATTTTTGGCTTGATCTCGGAAATTCTGCCCGTTCATGCCCGTAAGCCGATTTTTGGCTATAAGGCGATCGCATATTCCAGTTTGGCGATTAGCTTTCTAGGGTTGATTGTCTGGGCGCACCACATGTTTACCAGTGGCACTCCTCCCTGGCTGCGGATGTTTTTCATGATTAACACCATGATCATTGCCGTACCGACCGGAATTAAGGTATTTAGCTGGTTAGCCACCATTTGGGGCGGCAAGCTGCGGCTGAATAGTGCCATGCTGTTCGCCATGGGCTTTATTTCCATGTTTGTGATCGGCGGGATTAGTGGGGTGATGGTTGCCTCAGTACCGTTTGATATTCACGTTCATGACACCTATTTTGTCGTGGCGCACCTGCATTACGTCTTGTTCGGTGGCAGTGTGTTTGGCATCTATGCCGGGATCTATCACTGGTTCCCGAAGATGACCGGACGGATGATGAATGAAACGCTGGGGAAAATTCACTTTGCCCTGACGCTGATTGGCTTCAACCTGGCATTTATGCCCATGCATAAGTTGGGTCTGGAAGGGATGAATCGGCGGGTGGCGGAATATGATCCCCAGTTCACGACATTGAATTTGGTTTGCACGATCGGAACCTATATCCTGGCAGTTTCAACCTTGCCGTTTATTGTGAATGCGGCTTGGAGTTGGATTTCGGGTCCGAAAGCCCCCAATAATCCCTGGAATGCCTTGACCTTTGAATGGACGATCAGTTCGCCACCTCCTACCGAAAACTTTGAAGTGGAGCCTGTACTAACCGTGGGTCCCTATGATTACGGGTTTGAGCATGGAGCGAAATCGGTGGATGTGCCACTGTCGGATGAACGTGATCCCGTATTAGCGGCGGGACCGAACTCTGCGCTTCGGGCGGATCCCGATCCGGCGGTGGCGGCTTACCCAGAGGATCGAGAGGATAACGCTGACGATCGCGGCTAACCTTAGCCATCTGCCAAGTGTTCGGATGACCTCGAATGCTTGGCTTTGACCAATGTTGCGACTGATGGATTTTGGAGGCTCATGCAAGGTTCTACGATCGATTCCAGCCAAACTGTTTTGAATTACCATGCGGAAGGTGCGGCTGACCATCATGCCGACCATCCGGATCACCGCATTTTTGGCATCATTGTCTTCCTGATTGCAGAAGGCATGATTTTTCTAGGGCTGTTCATGGCGTATCTAACCTTCCGCTTAGTTAGTCCCGAGTGGCCCCCTGAAGGCACACCGGAACTGGAATTACTGCTACCGGGAATCAATACCATCATTCTGATTTCTAGTAGTTTTGTCATCCACAATGCGGATACAGCGATCAAACAAAATGATGTGAAGGGACTGCGGAAATGGTTCATCATTACGGCGGTCATGGGAGCTATCTTCCTGGCAGGACAGCTTTATGAATACTTCCATCTGGAGTTTGGGCTAACCACGAATCTGTTTGCCAGTACGTTTTATGTGCTGACCGGATTCCACGGCTTACACGTTTGTTTTGGTCTGCTACTAATTCTGGCGGTACTATGGCGATCGATGAAGCCGAATCATTACTCGAATACCAATCATTTTGGCGTGGAAGCTGCCGAAATTTACTGGCACTTTGTTGATGTCATCTGGATTATTTTGTTTTTCCTACTCTATATTTTGTAGGACAACAAATTCTAATTGGATAAAACTTGATTGGGCAGGGCGATCGTCCTGCCCAATTTTTTGAGCGATTTTTGCGGTATGGCTGATTTTCTAGCTGTAGTATTGCACGTTGCTTAGTTCAGGTAAGAATTGTGATTCGTAGGTTAAACAGAAACTTGAAATCATGGAAGCGATTTCTGATTGTGGTAATGCTGCTTTTAATCGCCTACTTATCCACCTGTTTATTATTATTTTTGCGGCAACGTTATTTGATCTACCGTCCTAACTCACAACTGGCAATGCTACCGAGTGCCCCAGCCTTCAATCTGCCTTATCAGGAGGTTTGGATTCCGATCGCTGACTCTCAGGTGCGTCTCCATGCTTGGTGGATTCCTGCTCCCTCTCGTCAGGAAAAGTTTGCGCTTTTGCCAAATGAACCGATGAATATTCTCACTGCTCCCAAAACCATGTTGTATTTGTGTGGAGTGGGGCGAAATATGGGAGATTACAACTATTTGGCTAGAGTGTCAGCATTTCGGCAACTGGGCTTTTCAGTGCTGGTGTTTGACTATCGCAGCTATGGTCTAAGCCAGGGATCATTTCCTAATGAATTACAGGTTTATGAAGATAGTCAAGCGGCCTGGAATTATTTACGCCATACCCGTCGAATTCCATCTGAGCAAATTGTGATTTATGGAGAATCATTAGGCGGAGCGATCGCCTTAGATTTAGCGATCAAGCATCCGGATGCGGGTGGGTTAATTATGCAAAGCTCATTTACATCAATGGCTGAGGTCATTAAACATCGAACGGTATTGCAGCTTTTCCCGATCGATCTGCTACTGACTGAAAAATTTAATTCCCTCGCTAAAATTCGATCACTGCGGATTCCTGTGTTGTTTTTACATGGTCAGGCTGATTCTGTTGTACCTTCTGATATGAGTCAACAGTTGTATAATGCTGCTTCTGAACCGAAGCAACTATTGTTGATTCCGGATGCTGATCATGTGAGGATTTATCAGCCTGGAAACTACTCGTATTTGAAAGCAATTCATCAGTTTATTCAGTCAATTCAGTAGATTTGAACAAATCATTTATCTACCGGATGTTGTCCGTAAAAGGGGAGAGCTTCTGACCAGTCAGGTCGTTTTCCTTGTTGCCACTCGGCAAAGGCAAGGGTTAAAACGCTAGCCACTGAATCACCTAAACCACCCGATATTTGCGTTAAATGATAAGGTTCTGACCAGTTAGCTAACGTTTGTTGCCAGTCTGCCAAACTCATTACGGTGTCCGGCAACAGTGGAGCTAACTGCGATCGCTCTTTTGCATCTACCTGATAGATTGCTCCGTAAACTTCACCGCGTTGAGCAGGCATTTCTACCGCGATCTGAAGCACATCAGGATGGCGAATTGCCGTGGTATGAGCGATCGCAGCCAGGGTAGAAATGGCAAATAAGGGAATATCCAATTGTTGGGCAAGGGTGCGAGCTGTAACGACACCAATCCGAGTTCCTGTGAAGCCACCGGGACCTTGAGCAACAGCAATAAAGGCTAAATCCTGCCAGGTTTGAGGGGATAGAAAATCGGCTAAATATTGATGCAACAAATTTGAGGTATCTCGTCCTAATGCCCACGATCGACAACGAGAATCTGTCTCGAAATTGCTAATGGCTAATCCTAAATCGGGACTGGCGGTGTGAATAGCTAAACCGTAATCCAAGCGATCGCTCCCCTACTGACCGAAATTGCATGAAATGACACTGAAGCTAATCAATGAGCCGTTGATTGCTCGGTACTATTGAGTAGTCAAACATTGTTCATTATCAGCTAATTATTATTCTCTCATCATGCCAAACAAACGCCCCACAATTGCTTTAACAGTCGGTACGATCGCTGTATTACTCGGTAGCGTGAGTTTGTTGCCCACTCATGCCCAATCGCCGAAGCCGAATTGCCAAAATCCCCAAACTCAGGTGGAGATGAATTATTGTGCTGCCGAGCAAGCGAAAGCCTCTGATCGTAAGTTAAATCAGGTTTATCAAAGAGTACGGGCAAGCTATAAAGGTACGGCTATGGAAGAGCAATTAGTTGATGCCCAACTTGCCTGGATTAAATTCCGAGATACCAATTGCCAGTTTGCCAGAAATCGCTTTCAAGGTGGTTCAATGGCTCCCCTAGTTTACAGCACTTGCGTCGATCGCATGACTCAAGATCGGACTCAAGAGTTAGAACAATTCATGCGTCGGGGTGGTTAAGCAGGACTGAATTAAATGCTTTGATTAGGGCGATCGCTCCAACGATCGTCCTAAATTTTAGCTATGTTACCAAAGCTAGGACTACTGGTTTTCAACAGAATATACATGGGTACATTGGCATCCTGCCAATACTCGATCGCGGCTTGAAAAATCTCCAGTGCGGTTGCCCATTCGCCTGGATCTGCCTGAGCAAATCGTTCTGGATAGTCATATAACACAACATATCCTTGAGCCGGTAGCCAATCTAGATCAGTCAGGCTATCTTCAAACGCATCCCAATTTAACCCAAAGTATGGCGGAAATTCCATAGCTTGAGCGCAAGCTTTGAGAAACTCTAATTTATTGGTAATGGTTTGACCGTCTAGAGAAACTAACTGGAAATCTTGCTGCTGACACCACTTAAATAACTCTTCAAATATCACTTCTGTACTCAATTGATAGATTCCAGCCTGGGATTGATTCGTCAGGATCGCAATTAATGGCTCCATCGTTTATTTCACTCTTACAAAACTGCGATAGTGGTCTTTGGTATAGTAAAATTCGCCCTTTTGCCCTGTGACAATCCGGCGGGCACCGCGATCGGGTGAACCAGGAGTAGGCACAGTATATTCCCGATAATATCCGCTAGGAGCCGCCGGTAATTTGCCCTCCCGATTGCCGAATACTGTACCGTCTTTGCGATAAGGAAACGGGCCTCCTTGTTTAATTAACTGGATGGTTTTACGAGCTTCTGGTGGTAGTTGACTAACTGAAACCGTGGGGATTTGAGTAGGCGATCGAGCGATGATTTCAAAAGTGGGTGTCTTACTAATTGGACTCGCTAATGTATGAACATTAGTTGCCAAAACTAGCCCCAAACAGGTTAATCCAACCAGGAATAACCCTAACGCCTTTTTGAGCGATTCCATACAAACTATCTAGATCAACTGAAATATGGCTTCAGTGTATCTATCTCGGTTTTGTCAATCGATCGTTAGATAGAAATTGATGCCAAACTTTACGAACATTTAAGTTGCTAGCAGGATCTACCTTCAGTACCATGCCAAATTGCTACAGCATCTCAACAATAGATGTAGCTGTAATTTGTAGCAATAAAAAATATATGGCACTGAAACTGAAAGTTTCCACCTTAAATAGTCCTGAAGCGGCTCAAGAACTGAAAGAAACGATTCTGACTTCTGAACCTGATGCCAAAATTGACATTGATACAGAAGCTCAGACCGTAACGGTTGAAGCTAAAGCCTCGGAAGAAACATTTAAGCAATTAATTGTGGCAGCCGGACACCAAATCGTTGGTAACTAATCTTGCCGGTGCTTGCCTAAGGGAGTGGGTAAGCCGTCCACACTCACGGAATTTTTGAGTTGGCGATATTCCTTGAGCCCCTGTTCTCCTTTTTTGTCTGCCCAAGTGACCAAATGTTGTCGTTGGGCTTGATGCTCAAACAGGGGGACTCCCAAACCACAGGATGTTTGTACTCGTGAGATATCCGCCACAATAATTTGCCTTGCTCCAGGAATCGGCACAAATTTGGCATAAAGATCATGCCAGTCTGGGGTATCTGGCAACACAACTCGACCCTGACCATACAACCGCAGGATGCAAGGCGGTTCCTGGAAGGCGCAAAACATGAAGGTAATGCGTCCATTTTCCTGGAGATGGGCCGAGGTTTCGTTGCCACTCCCCGTTAAGTCTAAATAAGCCACTTGATAGGGCGATAAAATTCGGAAACTATCCAATCCTTTGGGGGACATATTGACATGCCCCGATCGGCTCAAAGGAGCAGTTGCCACAAAAAAGATCGGTTGAATCGCAATAAACTGTTGCAGTTCTTCCGTAATGCGATCGAAGAGTTTTGCCATAGGATTTGGTACTTAAGAGAAGCGTCATTGACAGAGGTAATGCCGATCGCGGTAGCCCGTATTCTGTTCTTGGCGATCGGCTTTTTGGCAATTTAATCCGCTCAAATCTAATTTTTTGGGCAGATTAATCGTCCACAAATTGAGTGGTTTGGGTAAGGAGTTGATCCCTTGGGCAAGGGATGATAAAAGGATTTGAGGATCATCCTGTTCTGGCAAAATCAGAAATTTAGGTGTTGTGGTTCGCTCGTCAGGTAATTGCTGCATTTCATACCCGATCGCGATCGCGCTACGAATTTCTGCATGGGTTTCATAGTCAACGGCGATCAAAATGGAACCTGTTGGCTCGGATTCAATTTCTGCGGCTAAAACATCGGTCTGTCTAGACTTTTTAAAACTTAAATCTGAGACGACGGTGATACTACTAATTAAGCCCATGCATAGCACCCAAATGATTACTTGCCGTCCCTGAAGTTGAGGTAAGCGAGGGAACCGCTCGTTTGAGCCAGAGGGTTTAATGGCAAAGGCAGGTGTGGGCTGCCAACTTAGCGCTAAAGCGGCAGCAATGACTAACAAAAAGGCAGGAAAGTAAACGAAATGATAGCGAGGAGCTACACTGACATCCGATCCGTGGCCATAAATAATGGCAAGAAATAGAACCAGGACGAGGGTAACAAAGCCACCCAGTACCAAAAGGATGGGTTGATAGTCTGCGATCGCCCATTGAGCTTGAATTCCGCGTACCATGGGTGGAACAAGCCAGTATAGGGTTAGCAAAATCAGCAACACCATCGGCACAATCACCGGCCAGGATTGGTGTTCTATCGGCAAAATCACTATCATAGTGACCAGCCAAGCCAGCAATCGCCCGATCGGCTCTAGCCATTCCGCAACCTCCAGATCGGTCTGAATCCACTGGGTTAATTCGCTATCGGACACTCCCCGGAGGGCAGGCAACCAGACTAAGGTGGCGATCGTACTGCCGATCACGGCAAGCCATACCCTACTCCAGTTTGCTCCCGCCAATGCCTGAGTTGTTGCTGGTAACCATCTCTGTCGTGCCAAGAACCACACTCCCACCAATGCTAAGCCTTCGGCGATTAAAACTAGCAAAAAGAAATAGTGAGTTGCCATCCCCAGCCCATTGACTCCAATCCAACCACAGACAATCGGCAATGGTAAGGGCGATCGCTGACATAACTGGTGGACGGCGATCACCAGGCAACTGAGGGAGGCAATAATCCACAGAACTGCCAAAGTATAGTGGCGAGCTTCCTGGGCCAGATAGACCCCATAGGGTGAAACTGCCATGAGAGCAGCGGCTAACTGAGCAACTAAACGCGAACGAAACGCCAACCAACTCAATCCAAACAAGGCTGGAATTGCCAGCACCCCAAATAGCGCACTCAGCGATCGCCCTGCTGCTAGGGACACGACCTGCCCACCGGGCGACCAGAGCTGAAGCCAGAAATGGGTGAGCCAGAAGTATAGCGGGGGATGGGTACTTTCCTGCATCAACTCCCGGATGGTATCTTGAGCCGTCAACGCTGAATCGACCCACAACGGTTGTAAGAGGGTGTTCAGGTCGATTACCTGCCCAACTGGCATGTGCAGAAAACCATGTCCCAAACTAAATCCCAGAGTGGCAATTTCGATCGTCGAAGGTGGTTTATCGGTCAAATTGGTGAAACGCAACCAACTACCAAGCCCGATCCAGCCGAACAGGAGCCAGAGATGGGGGGAACTAAACCCACGTTTAACAAAATCAAGTGACATCACCGAAACCAGAGGCAAGCGATTAGCGAACGTTGGGGCGATGATGTAGAGGAGTATAATGGATAACTCTTTAGAGGTAGTCCTGATTACGTCACCTGTGCAGATGCATCCCCCAGCAAAAGTATGACAGGAAGTGCCAGGGTTTTACCTGACTGCAATACCTACGGCAACAGCAGTGATTATGCAGAAAACAGTCGTTCGGCAGGTGGAATTGTCCGTTTACACGCCAGTTAAACGGGTGATGCGGATATTGATCACGATCGTGTTGTGCCTGATTGTGGCAGGTATCCTCAGTTCTACATTCAGAATTCTTCAGTATCCGTTTCCAGCCTCAAAATGGTTTCACAAAATGTTTGACCTGGATAGCGAATATAATATTCCAGCCTGGTATGCCAGTTTTTCGTTACTGTTTTGTGCTGGTTTATTAGCCGTAGTTACAGCCATTAAAAAGGGCGATCGCTATCACTCGTATTGGAAAGTTCTAGCATTTATTTTTCTATTTCTTGGCTTGGATGAGGTTTTTAGTTTTCATGAAGCCTTAATTATTCCGTCGCTGCGAAAATCTCTTCAATTAAATTCTTTTTTCTATCATACCTGGGTGATTCCAGCGATCGTCTTAGTAGGATTTTTTCTGTTCAAATACTGGAAGTTTGTCCTGCATCTACCTCAACGCACTCGTAACTTAATGATATTTGCTGGCGGGATCTATATTACCGGAGCATTAGGCATAGAAATGGTAAGTGGAGCAGTGCGGGAAGCTTATGGTCGCTGGAATGTGCTAACTCAAGCTGTGATTATTTCGGAAGAGACTTTGGAAAAAGTTGGCATCTTAATCTTTATCTATGCACTATTAACCTATTTGGTGAAGTTAACGGATCGATTAACTATCAATTTCCAGTTGGTTCCAGAGATGGCTAAACCGCGTGAGCCAGTTCTCCTCGACGAAAATGCCCCAGACTGGCCGCAATAGAATGGGTAGATCTAACCAACTTCCGGTCAAGGTCATGATCCACACCTGGGAAACTCTCCTTTCTGAAGGTAATTTTGTCTAGACTTTTCTGACCAAAAAGCGAAAAAACCCCGATACAATAGAGCCTGTTCTGTTGGGGATCTGGTCTTATGTCGGCTCTTGCGTCTGCTCCTTTTTCGGCTGAAGAAATTGCTTCGGAAGGCATTAAACCAGAGGAATACGAAGAGATTGTGCGGCGGTTGGGTCGTCACCCGAATAAAGCAGAACTGGGCATGTTTGGGGTAATGTGGTCAGAACACTGCTGCTATAAGAATTCCCGCCCGTTGCTGAAGCAGTTTCCCACGGAAGGTTCTCGCATCCTGGTGGGACCTGGTGAAAATGCTGGTGTCGTTGATTTAGGCGATGGGTTCCGCTTAGCGTTCAAAATTGAGTCCCATAACCATCCTTCGGCGGTGGAGCCGTTTCAAGGTGCAGCTACGGGGGTGGGGGGGATTCTGCGAGATATTTTTACGATGGGGGCTCGCCCGATCGCCATTCTCAATTCTCTCCGCTTCGGTTCGTTGGAAGATGCTCGCACTCGGCAATTATTTAGTGGCGTGGTGGCTGGGATTTCCCACTACGGCAACTGTGTGGGTGTACCGACTGTTGGGGGTGAAGTTTACTTTGATCCGGCGTACTCTGGCAATCCTTTAGTCAATGCCATGGCATTAGGCTTGATGGAAACTCCGGAGATTGTCAAATCGGGGGCTAAAGGGATTGGTAATCCGGTGTTATACGTCGGCTCGACTACGGGACGGGACGGCATGGGAGGAGCCAGTTTCGCCAGTGCGGAATTAAGTGATGCCTCGATCGACGATCGGCCCGCCGTTCAAGTTGGTGATCCATTTCTGGAAAAATCTCTGATTGAAGCCTGTCTAGAAGCTTTTAAAACTGGAGCAGTGGTGGCGGCACAGGATATGGGGGCGGCGGGGATTACCTGTTCGACCTCGGAAATGGCGGCGAAAGGTGGGGTCGGCATTGAACTGGATTTAGACAAAATTCCGGTGCGGGAGACGGGTATGGTTCCCTACGAGTACCTGCTGTCGGAGTCCCAGGAACGCATGTTGTTTGTGGCGCACCAAGGACGGGAGCAAGAATTAATCGATGTCTTTGAACGTTGGGGCCTCCATGCCGTCGTGGCGGGCAGCGTGATCGAACAACCGATCGTCCGGATTCTGTTTCAAGGTGAAGTCGCCGCAGAAATTCCCGCTACTGCTTTAGCCGATAACACGCCGATTTACCATCGAGAATTACTGACCGAACCGCCGGAGTACGCCCGTCAAGCCTGGGCATGGTCAGTCGATCGCCTACCCGAGTCAACTCCCCAAGGCATTGAACTACAGGGAACTCAGTCCACTTGGAATGATTTACTCCTAAAACTATTAGCCACGCCAACGATCGCCTCAAAACGGTGGGTCTATCGCCAATACGATCATCAAGTGCAGAACAATACCGTGATGTTGCCGGGAGGGGCAGATGCCGCGATCGTGCGAGTTCGTTCTGTTGCTGAGTGGGAGCATCCAGGGCAGTCAGCGACTGGACAGCAACCTGCCTTGACTACCTCGAAAGGCGTTGCCGCCACGGTAGATTGCAATGCTCGCTATGTCTATCTCAATCCCTATGAAGGGGCGAAGGCGACCGTAGCAGAAGCGGCTCGTAACCTCAGTTGTGTCGGGGCAGACCCCCTGGCGGTCACGGATAACTTGAACTTTGGTAGTCCCGAAAAGCCGATCGGCTACTGGCAGTTAGCAGAAGCCTGCCGGGGGCTATCCGAAGCCTGTCGAGAATTCAACACGCCGGTCACAGGAGGCAATGTCTCTCTTTACAACGAAACCCTGGATGCGAAGGGTGTGCCCCAACCGATCTATCCGACCCCTGTTGTGGGCATGGTCGGTTTGGTTGATGATTTAACGCAAATCTGTGGTCAGGGTTGGCAAGCTGCTGGTGACTTAATTTATTTATTGGGAGTAAAGTCGGATGCTGAATTGACTCCTCTGGTCACGTTGGGGGGTTCTGAGTATTTGGCGACAGTGCATGGATTGGTGGCAGGTCAACCGCCGGTAGTAGATTTTGCCTTGGAACGGCAGGTACAGGCAGCCTGTCGGGAAGGGATTCGGCAGGGTTGGGTGCGATCGGCGCACGATGTCGCAGAAGGGGGATTGGCGGTGGCGCTGGCGGAGGCCTGCATCAGTGGCAATTTAGGTGCCGATATCGTGCTATCTGCGAATGACTCGTTACGATGGGATTATCTCCTATTTGCCGAAGGGGGAGCGCGAATTTTAGTCTCTGTCCCGCGATCGCAGCAAGCTGTTTGGGAATCCTACTTAAACGAGCAGTTGCCAACCTTCTGGCAAGCCTTAGGCTCGGTCAGTTCACAACCTGATTTGCATCTTGCAACTACTGATCACATTGCCTTAATTAACCTCAGCCTGGTTGATTTGGGCGATCGCTGGCAGACGGCGATCGAGCGGTATTTCGCTTCTTAACCTGTTCTTTCCCGTGACTGTTGAGAGAATTCTGCCCCCCATTTGACATCTCTACCGCTCCCCTACCGCTTTTCAGCATCTGTGCCTGTTAGGATATAAGCGTCAGTAGTTAATGAGAAAATTAAAGTAACTTTAAGTTTTTTAACTTTTCGCTTGTTTCCTAGCCACTTACTCGGCTGACCCATCTAGCATCCGGAGCCAGTTCACGCATGATCTCCAGCCAGTCCTTTTCTGATTCTGCATCCTCTGCTGACAACTTAAGTGTCACCCTTAACAATCACGAAGCTTCTGATAAACCTGAGGAAGCCTGTGGTGTGTTTGGGGTGTATGCACCCGGCGAGGATGTGGCGAAACTGACCTACTTTGGATTGTTTGCTCTGCAACATCGGGGGCAAGAATCTGCCGGAATCGCTGCCCTTAGTCGGAATCACGTCCATCTCTATAAAGAAATGGGGCTAGTGTCTCAAGTCTTTGATGAAGAGATTTTGGATACCTTAAAGGGGGATCTGGCGATCGGGCATACCCGCTACTCCACGACGGGTTCCAGTCGAGTGGTGAATGCTCAACCGGCTGTAGTGGAAACTCAGTTAGGGCCGTTGGCATTGGCGCACAATGGCAATTTGGTGAATACTGGCATTCTGCGGGAGGAAATGCTGCGGAGTAACCATAATCTGTTGACCACGACGGACTCAGAACTGATTGCTCTGGCGATCGCGGAAGAAGTGAATCATGGCAAAAACTGGCTGGAGGCGGCGATCGCAGCGTTTGGGCGTTGTCAGGGAGCATTTAGTCTGGCGATCGGGACTCCCGAAGGCATGATGGGAACTCGCGATCCGAACGGCATTCGTCCTCTGGTGCTTGGGACTTTGCCGCAGCATCAACCGACTGATCCCATTCGCTATGTGCTGGCATCGGAAACCTGTGGCTTAGATATTATCGGTGCCGATTACCTGCGGGATGTGGAGCCGGGGGAAGTGGTGTGGATTACGGATGCAGGGCTATCGTCGTTCCATTGGGTGACTCAACCGAAACCCAAGCTCTGCATTTTTGAAATGATCTACTTTGCCCGTCCTGATAGCGTGATGCACAATGAAACCCTCTACAGCTATCGAATGCGGATTGGGCGGCAATTGGCAGTAGAGTCTCCGGTTGACGCGGATATTGTGATTGCTGTACCAGACTCGGGCGTTCCAGCCGCGATCGGCTTCTCGCAAGTCTCCGGCATTCCCTATGCGGAAGGGTTGATCAAGAACCGCTATGTCGGACGGACGTTTATTCAACCGACCCAAACGATGCGGGAATCGGGGATCAAAATGAAGTTGAATCCCTTGAAGGATGTGTTGCAGGGGAAGCGAGTCGTGATTGTGGATGATTCGATCGTCCGGGGTACCACAAGCGGCAAGATTGTTAAAGCATTGCGGGATGCTGGAGCTACCGAAGTTCACATGCGAATTTCCTCGCCTCCGGTGACGCATCCTTGCTTCTATGGCATTGATACGGATAATCAAAATCAACTGATTGCAGCAACCAAGTCGATCGCGGATATCGCGGCACATATTGGAGTGGATTCCCTGAGCTACTTGAGCTGGGAGGGAATGTTAGAAGCTACTCAGGATGATACCGAAAATTTCTGTTCCGCTTGCTTTACGGGAGATTATCCCGTTCCCGTCCCCGAATTGCTGAAACGCTCTAAGCTGATGTTTGAAAAGTCCCAACGACTGGAAAACGCTGCTCCTGTCTAAACCTGATTCATCGTTAATCATCGCCACCAACAGGGGCAAGCAGCTAAACTCGCCTCTGTTGGTTTTTATCTGGTCTGGATACTTTAAACCTTCTAAATAGAATTATTCAATATTGGCGATGCGGAAGCCCATTTCACATTCATACTGATCAGGCTGCTGTTCTGCCAATTTCCGTACAGCATGACCACAGCGCAAGCGTCCGCCTGACCAACGAGGTTGACCCGCTTGATCAGCCAGTAGGCAGCTTTGACAAACCATGCTGGGAGGAATAAGTTGATTCTCCATCAAAATAACCAGCATTCAACACCTCCGATGAACGCTTTTTGATTACCTTAAATTCATTCTAGTCGCGAGTTTTATCCCATCGGGGATCATCACACACAGCTTAATACAACGCTTACAAAGTAGTCGTATCGGTCATATCCATTCAATAAAGATTAATGACTTGCCTCTTTAGCGAATTGTTTGCCCATATTGCTGTGGCCATGGCATCATCGGGCGAACATAAAAAACTCTGGGAAATTGTGATCAAAGTAGTCTGGTCGAGCAAGAATCGCAGTATGATCATAGGTTCGGGAACAATGCACAAACCATGCTTGCCGCCCAATTTGACTTCAGTTTGACGATTTTTGCTGCGAGGATTGCCTTGTGACTCAGACTAACTTAGATTTCCTGGCTCAAACTGATCCCACGATCGCCGGGTTTATCCAACAAGAACTACAACGCCAACGGGATCACCTGGAATTGATTGCCAGCGAAAACTTCACCTCGGCGGCAGTGCTGGCGGCACAAGGCTCTGTGTTAACTAATAAATATGCTGAGGGGCTACCGGGTAAGCGCTACTACGGCGGTTGTGAGTTTGTCGATCAGGTCGAGCAACTGGCGATTGATCGCGTCAAGCAACTCTTCGGTGCCGCCCATGCGAATGTGCAACCTCACTCTGGGGCACAGGCTAACTTTGCGGTATTTCTAGCCCTGCTGAAGCCGGGTGACACCTTTATGGGCATGGATCTGTCCCACGGGGGGCACTTAACCCACGGTTCGCCAGTGAATGTCTCTGGTCTGTGGTTTAACAAGCAGCACTATGGCGTAAATCCAGACACCGAATGTTTGGACTTTGATCTAATTCGGGATCTGGCACTGCAACACCGTCCGAAGCTAATTATTTGCGGGTATTCGGCATACTCCCGCACGATCGAATTTGACAAGTTCCGGGCGATCGCGGATGAAGTGGGTGCTTACTTAATGGCAGACATTGCCCACATCGCTGGCTTGGTTGCCACCGGACACCACCCAAATCCGATCCCCTATTGTGATGTGGTGACGACGACCACTCACAAGACGCTGCGGGGGCCGCGCGGTGGGTTGATTATGACCCGTGACCCTGAACTCGGCAAGAAGTTTGATAAAGCGGTGTTCCCAGGGAGCCAGGGTGGTCCATTGGAACATGTGATCGCGGCAAAAGCCGTTGCCTTTGGCGAAGCTCTGAAGCCGGAATTTAAGGCATATTCCGGTCAGGTGATTGAGAATGCCAAGGCGATGGCAGCCCAACTGCAACAACGGGGTTGCAAGATCGTTTCTAATGGGACGGATAACCATTTGATGCTGGTCGATCTACGATCGGTGGGCATGACGGGTAAACAAGCTGACCAGTTGATGAGTTCGGTCAATATTACGGCGAATAAGAATACAGTGCCGTTCGATCCGGAATCACCCTTTGTCACCAGTGGCTTACGTCTCGGTTCGCCTGCCATGACTACCCGGGGCATGGGTACAACCGAATTCACGGAAATTGCTAATATTATTGCCGATCGCTTACTGCATCCCGAAGATGAAGCGATCGCCACAGATTGCCGCAATCGGGTTGCCGCTCTGTGCCAGGGGTTTCCCCTATATCCCCACCTGACGATTCCGGTTCCAGCCCTGCTCTAATCGGAATTTATTATTAAATCATCCTGAAAGGATAGGTGTCGCCAATACCCGAGATGGCATGATCTTGGGTCGAGATGCCTATCCTGCTTTGGCGTTGCGGGAACTCTGGCTTTGTCGGATCCCATCATTTCGATCGCGGTTCAACCTTGATCGCATCTAAAAAATAAATTTCATTCACAATTCTTTGCTGACTATTATCTGAAGTGTAGTACACTGCTGCCTGACGCTTGTCCTCAACCCTACCGTTTCAGATGAGTCAACACTGGTATCACCTGATTGCATTTTTGGTTTCTGCCGCCGTCGTGCTGTGGAGTACGCCCATTGTCAAAAAGCTGGGTCTGAAAAGTGGACGATTTGATAAACCGGGCGGACGGAAGATCCATAAACGACCGATGGTGCGGTTGGGCGGGGTATCCATTTTCCTCGGTACGCTGATTGCCCTCTTAATGGTTTGGTGGTTAGGAGGATTTGGCATCCTGCCTCCCAATAAAGAGTATGAGGTCTGGGGCGTGACGATCGGGGGCATTGCCTTTTTCCTGATTGGGCTAGCGGATGACCTGTATGGGTTGTCACCGCTGTCTCGACTGATCGCTCAGGTAATTGTGGCGACGTTGGCTTGGGGGGTTGGGGTACAGATTGACTTCCTCACCATTCCAGGGTTGGGCTTAGTGCAGTTAGCCGATTGGATTAGTTTGCCCATTACCGTGATCTGGCTGGTGGGGATGGCAAATGCGATTAACTGGATTGATGGGCTGGATGGCCTGGCGGCGGGAGTGTGTGGAATTTCTGCCGTCGTCATGTTGTTTGTCAGCCTGTTTATGAAACAACCGGCGGCTGCCTTGATTGCGGCGGCGCTGGCAGGTGGTTCCCTCAGCTTCCTACGCTATAACTTCAATCCTGCCCAAATTTTTATGGGGGATGGTGGTGCTTATTTTATGGGCTTTACCCTGGCAGGAATTGGGGTAATCGGGTTAGTTAAAGGGGTGACTACAGTAGCGGTGACGATCGCCGTTGTCCTGCCCTATGTGATTCTCGCCGTTCCCATTTTGGATATGTCGGCGGTGATTCTCGATCGCCTGCGACGTGGGCAATCCCCGTTTGTTGCCGATAAACGTCATCTACACCATCGGTTACTGGAAGCGGGACTCTCCCATCGGTTAGCGGTGTTATTCATCTATTCCTTGACGCTTTGGGCAGGTACAGTGGCACTGGCTGTCTCTGGGATGCCGAGTGGTTTAGGCTACGCGATCGCGGCGACGGCTCTGCTCAGTTTTACCAGTTGGCAAGTTTGGAAAACCGCCCGACAATCCTAAAACAGTCGGAAGATGGACGGAGAACTGGTTGGGGTCTGTTAGGCTCAAGCATAGGATGACTCGTCTATAGGACTGTGTTCAAGGAGGGCAATGATGGCAAGATCTAGCACGACTGAAACGATCGAAGCGTTAGCCGCAGAAATTGGCGAAGCGGTTTACATCGATGTCGCGAAATGGCATCTTTACCTGTCCAATGCTCATCTGCATACTGTGTTAGCTGAGCGGCTGTATCCCATGTTGTCCTCACAGTCCCTGTCTGAGGCGGAAGTGACTAAAGTATTGCAAGAGATTCCCGTCAAGTTAGGGGGTGGCAAGCGAGAAGTGCCGTTAGCGGATCTGCTGCCGATGCAATGTCAGGTGAACCTGATGGATCTGCTAGAGGAATTTCAGCGTAATCTGTAAGGGATAAATTAACCTACATCCCTTCACGATGGAGTGTGTTCATGAGCCAGGATGTTGCCCAGTGGCTAGCGGAAATTCAAGCACTGAGGCAAGAGATTGCTGAGATTAAACAGGAGCGGGAAGAAGCCTATGCTAGTGCGGCAAACTGGCGGCAGCGCTATGAAACGGAGGCGCAGCAACGGCGGGTGGAAGCCAACCTGGCTCGGCAGACGATCGACTCATTGAAGCAAGAACTGCGCCAACTTCAGGAAAAAGCGTTGTCTGAACTGGATAGTGCGATCGATGTCTCTGGACTTCAGGCAGAAGTGAGCCACTGGCAAACGGTTCCAGAGTTACAGGCGGAGTTAGTCAAAGCGCTGGCAGAATGCGATCGCCTAACTAAAGCCTTGCAACAGGAACAGACGGCGCATATCCAAACCCGGAAAAGTTTAACCACGGCGCTAGGAGACGCGATCGCTCAATTTACCAAAGAACAACGCGATCGGGATTAACGACCTGCTTGCCAAGCCTATCAGGGATGAGGAATCGGCTAGTGATGTCCTATCCCCCAATTGACGTTTTAGAAACCCATTGCCTTGGCGACCGACGCTACATCGGGTTCAATCCCTTGCTTTAAGGGATTTTCGCAATGCTTGATCGCTGTATCGGGATCTTTTAGTCCATTGCCTGTCAGCACACAGACGACATTGGCTCCCGTCGGGACTTGATCTTTCACTTTCAATAGACCAGCGACAGAAGCCGCACTGGCAGGCTCACAGAACACGCCTTCATGGGAAGCCAGTAAGCGGTAAGCCGCTAGAATTTCTTCATCTGTGACCGCAGCGAAACTGCCCTGGCTAGCATCTCGGGCCGCGATCGCCCGTTCCCAGTTGGCAGGATTCCCGATGCGGATAGCCGTGGCGATCGTTTCTGGATGTTGCACGACCTGTCCAGAAATCAACGGAGCCGCTCCTGCCGCCTGGAAGCCCATCATCCGAGGTAATTTGGTGCAGCGGTGTTCCTGGTGGTATTGGTTAAAGCCCATCCAATAGGCGGTGATATTACCAGCGTTACCCACCGGAATGCAGAGCCAATCGGGAGCATCCCCCAGCACATCGACAATTTCAAAGGCAGCCGTCTTCTGTCCTTCTAAGCGATAAGGATTAACGGAGTTAACCAGCGTGACGGGATATTGGTTGGAAATTTCGCGGACGGCGGCTAAAGCCTGGTCAAAGTTGCCTCGAATGGCTAACACTTCAGCGCCATAAACCAAAGCTTGGGCTAGTTTACCTAGAGCAACGTAACCATCAGGAATTAACACAAAGGCTCTCATACCGCCCCGACGGGCATAGGCTGCTGCCGCCGCCGAAGTATTGCCGGTACTGGCACAGATCACCGCTGTAGCTCCAGCTTCCTTGGCTTTGGAGATCGCCATCGTCATGCCCCGGTCTTTGAAGCTACCCGTGGGATTTAAGCCGTCGTACTTGACCCAAACCTTAACCTGTCTGCCAATCTGCTCGGCGATCGCGGGCACAGGGATCAGGGGCGTATTGCCCTCCAACAGCGTCACGACGGGAGTTTGATCGGTTACAGGCAAATACTGCCGATAGGTCTCAATCAGCCCTTGCCAACCGCGTGTTGCTGGCTGGGGTGCCGGTTGAGCATCGGTAAACTGATTTGGGGAACTAGCAGACAGACTTACAGTCACAGGAAATGTACCATCACAAAGGGCAGATCTTAGTGTACCCTGATTCCCTAATGATCCTCCCTCCCCCTCTGTATCTACCCCCCTCGCTGGGCATAAAACTCACCTGTTTGCGCCACGTAGCTTGATGTTCTGACGCAATTCAGGATAACCAGGGAGGAATTAGCCAGTTAGAAAACCTTTACATATTGATTCTTTCCCGTAGAATCTTTTGTAAAGATCAAGTTAATATAACCCCTGTGGTGTAAGTGAGTAAAAATGACTAGTCAAACCTTGACAACGGATCGTTCGGCAAATTCCAGTACCGCTGTCCTCGATCGCCCCATCGCTACAACGGGCAAAGCGGTTCAGGCTGATCGCCAGTCGCGGGTACTGGAAGCGATGAAGGCGCAATATCGAATTGATCAACAGGTGAAGTTTCTCCATCTTCAAGCGGAAGCGGATACCCTGTTCCAGCAGTTGCAGGTGATGAAGCAGCAGCGACAAGCTTCTGGATTTGGTGATACCGCCAATTAGTGAATAGAGAGGATAGGGACGACCAGGGGAATCAGGTGTCTCTATCCTGCGGCTAAATTTGGTTAACAGGAATGCCAGTTTCTTAACCTCGATCGAGGTAAGTGACGCTCTATACTGAGCATGGGTTTCGTCGGGTAATTGAAGCGATGCGTTCCTTTTGGTCTGACCCTTATTTGTGGATTCATCTGGCAGGTTTAGCCACGGTACCAATCTGGATTGAGTTGTGCTGGCTGGGGCTGGCGATCGGGGATCCGGTGTTACCTCCGTGGTTAGAACTGTTGCTAATTGGGGTGATTGGCGTTGCCCCAATTTTCTGGATGCAGTGGCAACGTCCGTTTTCCATCTTCAGTTTGCTGATCCTTGCTGTTAAACCGGATGCTCTGACGGAAGATCAACGACGGTTACTCACTTTATTTAAATCGCCTCGGACTCGCATCTTCTCGGTATTAGTTGCCTTTGGTCTACTGACTCTATTGCGGCAACTTTATTACACGGCTCCAATCGCCGCGACTGCTGTTCCAGCCTTTTTGCCAGAGTCGCGTTGGGTCGGATTAGCGATGGCCGCGATCGGCTTTTTCGGGGCAAATTTGTTTGTCCAGGTTCCGGCTAGTGTTGTGGGGGTACTGTTGACCAGTAATGCCGCATTTTTGGCAACCCCTCCCTGTCCAGTGGAACAAGTACGGCAAGGGTTTACCAGTGTTGGCTTACGGTTGAAGAAGATTCCGCTAGTGCCTGTTCCGGCCCCAGTGAGTGTGGCGACGGCAAGTGTGGGTGATTCGACTCCCAATTCCGTGACAACTAGCCCAGAGTTGACTACAACAGAGGTGGTTGCCGAAGAATCATCAGAACTAGAATAACGCTGTTTCATGAATCCCCTTTATTGCAGCCAGGGACATGCCAATGCGATCGATAGTCGGTTTTGTCGCCTGTGTGGTGAAGTGTTAAATTCCGGTGGTGCGGTCAATCAGGCGGCGATCGGGGGAGAAATTCTCGGCTGGCGCTATCACGTTATGCAGGAGTTGGGGCATGGCGGTTTTGGTCGCACCTATTTAGCTGCCGATACCCATCGGTTTAATGAACTCTGTGTCTTGAAGGAATTTGCACCGCAGATGCAGGGCAGTCAGGCATTGGAGAAGGCACAGGAGTTATTTAGCCGCGAAGCTGGAATTTTGTATCAACTTCAGCATCCTCAGATTCCGCGCTTCCGGGAGTTATTCCGGGCAGAGATCCAGGGGCAGGGCAAACTGTTTCTGGTGCAGGATTATGTGGCGGGGCAGACCTATCAAGCGCTCTTGCAAACCCGCTTACAGCAGGGGCAGGCTTTTACTGAAGCAGAAGTCACACAACTGCTGTTGCAGATTTTGCCCGTATTGAACTACATCCATAGTCTTGGAGTCGTTCACCGCGATATTTCTCCCGATAACCTGATGCAGCGGGATGCCGATGGGTTGCCAATATTGATTGACTTTGGTGGCGTGAAGCAGGTGGCGGCGGAAGTCATGTCCGTCATGTATCAACCGATCGCTCCAATTGCCACACGCTTAGGCAAAATTGGTTATGCTCCGGCTGAGCAGATGGAGGATGGAGAAGTATTTCCCCATAGTGATTTGTATGCTCTGGCAGTCACCGTTTTAGTGTTGTTAACGGGACAGCAACCCCTAGAACTATTGCAGGGCGATCGCCGCCGCTGGCAACGGCAAGTCAGTCTCAGTCCAGCCTTAGTTGGTGTGTTGGATCAGATGCTTGCTCCCTATCCAGAACGACGATTTCAGTCGGCTCAAGCGGTGTTACAGGCTTTATCAGGGCAGACCGCCGCTAGAGGGAATGGGCAATATACTCAACCCCCAGTGACGCACCAGCCATCAGTGCCTGATCCCGACCCGGATATAGCTGTCACGCATCATTATCGAGCGACCGAGCCGATCACACCTGATCCACCGTCTCCGCGTCGTTCCTCAGGGTGGTTAACGCCACTGATTCTCTTGCTGATGGCTGGAGCTACCGTTGGTGGCATCTGGTATGGTGCCCGAGATTTCTTACCGTTACCGAATCAGCCAACGACCCCACCCACTACTCCCCCGATCGACAATGGAGCAACCGACCCAGAGTTTTCCCAGGCGGAACAACAGCGGAAACAGGAAATTAACCAACGCCGATCGCAACTGGGAATTGATAATGGCTTTTTCTCTAAGTTAGTGAATCAAACCTTTTATCAGCGTCATCCCGAATTAGCAGGGCGGCAGTTGGGGACGGATTCAGAGGACGAGGATCTCCGGGCAGACTGGGACAAGATTGCGCTGCAATATCTGGATCAGTTAAAAACCTTGAGTCCAGAGGCGCGATCGCGGTTAGGACAATACACGACCGCCGATGTCAGCCAGCGCCAGACCGCTGTGAATCAACTGAACCTTAGCAGTCGGGCGTTAAATGACCTCACCGATGCCCGATTTTTCTACTTATTTCCCGACCCACCCCGGACGCAGAATCTGCTACAGCAACCGATCGGGCAAGTTTGGCAGGCGATCGCTGTCGATCAACTGAAGGCATTACAGTCTGGTAGTACGTTAGAGCGGATTCAGTTTCAGTCCGGTAATTTCAGTCATCAGGTGACGGGGCGCTTACAACCAGGTGCGGGTAAGGCATACACCGCTAAATTTAGTCAGGATCAAGTGCTGCGGTTACGATTACAGGCTGCCGAGCAATCCATCCGATTGTCCCTGTATCCACCGACGAGTCAATCGCCCCCCCTTTTAGATCACTCTCAAGAAACCGAGTGGTCGGGCAAACTGGCGGCTTCGGGGTTATATGAAATTGTGGTGGTTTCTGAGGCAACCCAACCGATAGATTATGCGATCGATTTAGCGGCAGCGGATGATGTCACCACTCCTAATTCCGAGCCAGCCCCACCTGCCAATCCCTCCCCGACGGCTACCGATGAGCCAGTCCCGCCAGCGAACTAAAATCGCGATCGATTTGGGATGACAGTGTTACAGTAAAAATAGTACATAAGTTCTGATTAACCGCTACTAATGACCGAGCAAGGCATTGAGCAGCGGCAACTTTGTCTATGCCACCCATGCTAACCCCCCTGGAGCCTGGAACTCTATTACAGAACCGCTATCGAGTTATGGCAATAGCGGCACAGGGGCGCTGGGGACAGACTTATCTGGCACAGGATCACCAGCGCTACAACGAACTGTGTGTCCTGAAGGAGCTAATTCCTGCTGATTCAGCCACGACCTCCCTGGAATTTCTCAAACAGTGGATTCAGGATGAAATCGCCATTCTCTACGACTTGTACCATCCTCAACTAGCGCGATTCCGAGGCGTAATTATTCACGATCGCCAACTTTACTTAGTCCGGCAATATATCCAGGGTAAAAGTTGTGGGTTGCTGCTAGAGGAACGCCGCCAGCAATCCCAATGCTTTTCTCAGATGGAAGTGATGGCGCTCCTGAGTCAAATTTTGCCTGTGCTTGCCTATCTACACTGTTCAGGAGTCATTCATCAGAATCTCAGCCTTGATAGCATTATTCTGCGCCATGCCGACCAGTTACCCGTCTTAATTAACGTTGGCTTAAATCCAGCTCTGCTTGCCCAATTGCAACTCCATCTGGACGATCCAGATTCTCCCTGCCCACCGAATTACTATGCTCCGCCTCACCTAAAGCCATCTACTCCAAGCAATCCCCAATGGGATCTATATGCCTTAGCCGTGGTGGCGATCGCCCTCCTGACAGGACAGGAACCCGAACACCTGTTTGATCCCAAAACGCAAGGCTGGCACTGGCAAGATCAGGCGATCGTCCATCCTGCCTTTGCTCAACTCCTACAAACCCTATTGCAACCTGATCGTCGTAAACAATTGCTGACAGCTAAACAAGTCCAGCGATCGCTCAACTCCCTACTTGATCTCACCCTCCACTTCCCCCTCTCCCCCACCCCATCCTCACCCTGTCTCTTATACACATCT